>NZ_BDGT01000016.1 GCF_001748285.1 Thermogemmatispora onikobensis
ATGGCGCGCTCGAAGATTGTGCCACTGAGCCGCTGGGAGCAGTTTGCCCGCGATGGTTTGCGCATGATCGGTGTTATGACCACGGTCGATTCGGGTACCAATCTGGTGCCTGGTACCTATCAAAGCGAGGAGCGCAACTACGGCGATGCGGTACTGCGCCCCGATCTGACCACCGCGGCGGTCGTACCCTGGCTGGATGCCAGTGCCCGTGTAATCTGTGATGCCTTCTGGCCCGATGGCTCTCCTGTGGAATCGGCCCCGCGCTACGTGCTGCGCCGGGTCCTGGAGCGTCTGGCGGCCCTGGGCTATCGTGCCCATACGGCGATCGAGTACGAGTTTTATTTGTTCCAGGATCTCCTGAGCAAGGAGCCTGTTTTCGATCGCCTGCATATTTTCCACACCCAGCGCAATGTCGCCTGCCCGGTGCCCTTGCAGATCATGGACCTCTTACCCGAGCTGGGCTTGCAAATGCTGACCTGCAATTGTGAATATGGCCCTGGGCAATATGAAATCACCTACGACGCAGAGGATGCCCTGGTGGCTGGCGACTACGGCTATACCTTCAAGAATGGGGTCAAGATGATTGCGCGCCGGCTTGGCTATCACGCTACCTTTATGACTCGCCCCTTCCTCGACCAGTCCTCTTCGGGGGCCCATGTCCACCTCAGTCTGCGCGATGCCAGTGGTCGCAATGCTTTTCTGGACACCAACGATCGTCACGGCCTCTCATCCCTGGCCTACCACTTCATCGGGGGCCTGATCAAACACATGCCGGGGGCGCTGGCACTGTTGGCTCCGACGCCGAACTGCTACCGACGCTATTTGCATCATTCCTTTGCGCCAGTCAATCTCAGCTGGGGTCTGGACGATCGCACAGCCCTGGTGCGTGTCAAGAATACTGGTGATGCCGGTACCCATATCGAGAACCGGGCCCCTTCGAGCATGAGCAATCCCTATCTGGCACTGGCTGCCACGATCGCCGCTGGCCTGCTTGGTCTTGAAGAGGAGGTTGTGCCGCCCACCCTGGCCGAAGGCCCGGCGGAAGAGCACGAGGCTTTTGCTCCACTACCAGCTACGCTAGAGGACGCTCTGCAGCATCTGGAGGCCGATACGGCTCTCCGCAATCTGTTGGGCATGCAGTTTACTGAGATCTTCATTAAGGCCAAGCGTCAGGAGCTGGAACGCCGCGGCGACTATGTGCGCCAGCGTCTCCAGGCTGCTGAACTGGAGTGGGAAGAGCAGGAGTATCTGGCCGACTTCTGAGCGGGGACGGACGGGCTGAGGCTGGGCTGGTGTGTTGCCAGCCTGGACCTGCCGCCAATGTCTGCCGCAAGCAGGACAACAAGAGGGACCGAGGTCGGTGCCTTGCCTGGTCCACTCGACCAGCGGGCACTGGCTCCGGTCCCTTGCCTTCTTGCCTGCAGGCGGATAGCGCGCATTCTGTGCCGCCGCCCGCGGAAGATGCTAGACGTCAGCGCGCAAGATGCGACCCAGGAATTCGTAGCGCTCGGGGTGGCGCCGCGCCAGATAGAAGGCGTAGAGCAATCCGATGATCACCCAGCCGATGACGAAGAGCGGCAGGATGTTCAACGGGAACGGCGTGGGGAAGAAGCCCAGGCCAGTAAAGAAGTCGCCGATGATCGGCAGTGGCGGCATGATGAAGGAGAGCAAGGGGATGAGCAGGAAGAGGCAGCTCACAATCGGTGCGATCAGGTGGAGCAGCGGATTAAAGTTTGCGCGGTCGAAGCGCAAGGCAAAGGCAGGCAGCGAGAAATTCACCAGAATATAGACCACCAGGAAGCTGATCGTGCCAATTGTGGCCAGCCAGGCATAGCTGGTAATGCCGCTGGTCTGCGTGTAGACCTTGCCGTCGGCAATGCCCAGAGCGTAGCTCACGCTGCCATCGGGGTTGTTCTTCTGGATGATGAAGGCCAGGAAGATGATGACCAGAATCGTGAACAGGCTCTGAGCCATGATGGCATAGTGGGGACTCTTCCAGCGTGGGTGCGTACGCCCGAAGACGCGCGGCAGGATGCCCTCACGGCCCATCGCGTAGAAGTAGCGCACCATCCCATTATGGAAAGCCAGACAGGCAGCAAAGCTGCTCGTCGTGACGGCGATAATCATCAGAACCTTGAGCCAGCCACCGACGAAATGGTCAGCCAGATTGTAGTAGGGAGTCGGGGCGATGGTGATGTTGCCCAGGGTATCGCCGGCATGCTGCCAGCCAAGGCCGATGACGGCGCTATAGGTGGTCCAGATGTAGAGTATGGCCATGATCAGGATCACCGAGAAGATAGCCATCGGCACAGCCCGGCGCGGGTTACGCGACTCCTCGCCGTAGACGGCGCCAGCCTCGAAACCGATCCAGGACCAGATGCCGAGCGCCATCGCCACACCGATGCCCAGCACTCCACCCGGGGCGACCCCTTTCAGATCAGAGCCTGCGGGCGTAAAGGTGTGGAGCAGGTCATGACCCGAGGCCCCGCCACGGATGGTGATCATCAGATCGAGCAGCACCAGGCTCCCGATTTCCAGCACCAGGAAAGGAGCCAGCCACCAGGTGGACCACTTGATGTCAAAGAAGGAGAGCAAAAAGACGAGGACACAGCCGATCAGGGCGTAGGTCACCCAGCCCAGCGGCATCTGGAAACCGAGATAGGTGGAAATATTAATGTCTGCCAGACCACCAAAGGCCGCCTGAGAGGAAGCTTCGAAAATAGCGTAGCCGAAGAGCATCAGCCAGCCCGCCTGGAAGGCCGTGCCCGCTCCCAGGCCATGCCGTACCCAGGTATAGAAGCCGCCCGCCGAGGTCAGGCGACGCGAGAAATAGACGATCGAGATCCCGAAGAGCAGCAGCCCGATCGCCGAGAGCAGGAAGACCAACGGCACGCTGGCGCCAGCCTGTGCGGCCATGTTGGGGACATTAAAGAACATGGCCGCAATCGGCGCCGCCCCAGCGAAGCAGTAATACATGACGCTGGGCATGCCGATAGCATTGATGTGCAGCTTGTCGAGGTCCTGGCGCTGCTCCAGGGCAATGTCACCCTCGGGAAGGGCCGCGCCGGGCGCCGTCTGCCCCACCAATTCTTCCTGAGATGCCATAAATCACCTCCAGTTCAGGTCTTGCTGTGAAGACCAGATCATCTGCAGAGCGCTTGATTGCTGAATAGCGATAAACCTGGTGTGATGCTGTCCTGGGTTAAGGCAACGCTGCTGATAGAGTGCACTGCTACTTTGCTTGCTGGCGCACTGGCTTGCTTACCCCTCCCTGCGCTACCTGCCCTGGCCCTGCCTTCTCCTCGATGAGAGGAGAGGGGCCAGCGCTGCAGCCTGGGAAAAAGCTGGGCGCCGGTTAGCAAACCGGTGCGCCACTCTCTCCCGTCTCTTCTCCCGCCGATTTGCGGGGCAGCGGGCAACGGCGCTGACAGCGGTCCTGGCTGGCTGCCTCTGCTACCAACAATAACAGCAGAGCCAGACCCTGTCAACGCGCTTGCCGACTAAGCCCCATGCTCGATCTCTTGCCAGGCTGCTTCGCCGGTTGCAAACATGCTGATGATGGCACCAATCATCAGTGTGGCTGCCGTCAGACCTGCGACAATCAGGCTCCACTGCTGGTTTGTCAGCAGCGGCACCCACGAGTTCAGGGCCGTGTCAATGATGGCGACAATGCCGGTGATCAGCCCAACAACGGCACTGAGCAGTAGCACGGGAATTGGCACAAGGCGGTTCAATAGCAGAGCCCGGCGATCACGTATATACAGTCCCAAGATCAGAATAAACAGGAAAATCGTGGAAAAGGCCCACAGGATGGTCCCGGCTCCGATACCGACGAAGTAGACTTCGAGAGACAGGTCCGCCGGATTACTGCCAAACATATAAGGAATGACCATAAAGAAGAGAATCGTGATGAAGATGGCTGCGGCAGTCTGAATGGCGACAGCGCGCGCTGGTTGGCGATTGGTGTTGAGGAGGCCCAGACCCACCGGGATGCGGCGGTCGAAGCCAGCCACCATCAGGAAGCGAGCGTAGATGTGGTTATAGACCATCGTCACCAGACAGAAGACACCTAGCATACAGACGGCCATCACATTGCCAGCCAATTTCCCCAGCGCGGTATCAACTGTGCTCACGAGGGCAAAGAGCACGTAGGCGGACTTTGGCCCTTCGACGACCAGGACGGCAAAGGTCACGAGGACATAGCTAACCACCACGATCAGTGTCCCCCACAGCAAATGGCGCGTGATCAGGTGGCGACGTGTCTCTGCGCTGGGGGCGATCGTCTCCGCCTGCATGGTGATCGGCAGATAAACCCCCAGATAGCCCAGGGTAATCACCCCAAAGAGGCCGAAGTTTCCTCCAGTCTTTGGGTCCCAGCTAATCAGCCAGTCCGAAAGCCGCGAGAAGCTCGCCGCCGGCGCGTGCCCGGTCACAAGCCAGACAATGCCCGCTAGAACGACTAGACCACTGGCGATCATTAAGAGGACAAAGGTGGCATTGGTAATGTTCTGTACCGTGCGGTGCGGCTGCACAGCCATGAAGCCCGAGATCAGGATGACAACGCTCAGGGCCAGACCTTGCTGCCAGGGAGCAGTCAGCCAGCCGCTGTTGAGGCCAGGGATGTAGCTGATCGCCAGGTCGCTGGTGGCCATCAAGAGTAAGGGAGCAGGCAGCCAAACGCAGAAGCCTACGAAGAAGCTCATGTAGCTGCCGAAGATGCGATAGGCCCAGTTGTAGAGCGAGCCTTCATGTGGAAAGATGACGCTCAGTTGGGCGGTGACAACGGCACAGGGCACGAAGAAAAGGATCGCTCCTACTAGCCAAAAGGTAATGCCTGCCGCTCCGCCCGCAATGGCATTAGAGACGTTCGTCGGGAAGAAGATCAGTAACACATACAGCGTTATCAGGTCCCAGCTTGTCAAAATCGCCGGCATGACCTTGGCTGGATACTCTTCAGAAGTCAGTACATGCGGCGGTCTCTCCCCCCGTGACCGGCTACTGGTGATCATGGAACCTCCTTCAATGATTGCAGTTCCCACGTGCTCTCACCATAGCAGATACTTTCATACATGTCAATGCATTTGTCTCACAAATGCAATAAATGTATGTTGTTATAACATCTCTATAAAGGAGCCAGAGGGGAAGCAAGCAGGCTATGCTTGGAGGGAGAGTCTGGGTGGATTAACTGTTCAGTAGGGCTATGGCGGGTGCGAGGGACTCCATATATTCTTCCCAGACTACCCAATAGGAAATGTGATACTGCTGATGATAGTGGAGTAATTGGGTGGAGATCTCTTCTGGGTTGCCGGTGAGGAAATAGGGTGTCGTAGCGACCTCCTGCTCGCTGAGACCGTAGCGAGAGGCGACCTGGGCCAGGGCCTGCTGACGCTCGTCAGTCAAGATGACTTCAAGAACGATCAGGTTCAGTTCGAGGGAGGCAAAGCGAGGACCGGCGGCCTGGCGCACCCAGGTCAGCTTCTCAGCCAGAGCGGGGGCCAGGGCATCCTGTATATCCAGACTCTGATTCATGTGGCCGGCCACGCTGATGGTCTGTGTCCGTGGGGAGAAGCCGACGATGGTCGCCTCGCGTGCCGCCAGCGAGAGCAGACGTTTGCCGCTGCCGCCCACCAGAATCGGCGGATAGGGGCGCTGCTGCGGTTGCAGGGCGAGAGCCAGCCCCTCGATCGTGTAGTGCTGACCACTAAAGTGGAGCCGCTCGCCGGCGAGCAGCGCCTTGATAATTTGCAACGATTCTGCGAGCCGCTCGATGCGCACGCCGGGCGAGGCAAAGGGAATACCGCACTGCTGGTACTCACTGGCCATCCAACCGGCCCCCAGGCCCAGCTCAAAGCGTCCGCCCGAGAAGACATCGAGGGTGGCCACCTCGCGCGCCAGCATGACGGGATGGCGGAAATCGTTGGCGAAGACATAGCTGCCCACGCGCAAGCGCGTGGTGGCCGCGGCAATGTGGGCCAGAGCCAGTGTTGTTGCAAACTGGTCTCCGATGTGGTCGGGCAGCAGAAAAGTTGAGTAGCCCAGCTGTTCAGCGCGCTGCGCCTGCGCTAGCAGGGTCGTCAGATCAGGTGTGGTGTTGTGTGAGAGGACGCCGAAGCGCAGGGGACGACGATTGTCAGGCAGCTTACTCATAGGCTACGACACTCCTTATCTCAGCCCGCCTTCTTCCCGGCAACAGGGTGCTCTTAATGGGGACAGGCAGGAAGGCAGGGAAAAGGGACCTGCCGGTCTGCTGGCTGTGCTGGCTGTGCTGGCTGTGCTGGCTGTGCCAGTTGTGCCGGCCCCGCAGGGAGCCTCTTGCTCCCGACCAGGTCCCTGGAGAAACAGAGATTGGCTCTCGTGCTTCCTCCTCATGGTTGCCTGCTGGCAGCCAGGCGGAAGAGGATCACTTGTCTTCTACGGCTTGGTCAAGTGACTCCGACTAAACCGGCTCAACGCGCAAGAGTACCTCATCCTTCTGGACGACTGCGCCGTTCTCTACCAGGATCTTGGTCACGCGCCCGGCGACCGGGGAAGGCACCTCGTTAAAGGACTTCATGGCCTCGATCAGGGCCACGGTTTGACCGACCTGGATGACATCGCCGACCGAGATGAAAGGTGGTGCATCCGGCGAGGGAGCGGAGTAGTAGACTCCCGAGAGCGGCGCTACGATCGGCAGCGTGCGTTCCTCCTCGCGGCTCTTAGCCGAGGCGGCCTTGCCGGTTCCTACCGTTCGTTTCGCCGCGCCCTGGCTGCGTGCCATCGTCACGGGCTGTGCCACCACCTCGCTGACGGTCGGAGCGGTTACCAGCACCATCCCAGGTTGGCGGCGGATGATAATCTCCAGCTCGTTCTCATTTAGCTCCAGCTCGGCCACCGAGCTGCCTTCGAGCGCGTGCACCAGTTGCTCCAGGCGCTCGATCCAGGCCGTCTTCCGATCTTCTTCCTTAGTGCTCATCATTGCTCTCGCTTGCAGATTAGTGGATATGGCAAACCGGAGCAGGCCATAGCCGGGACCTCTCTCCCAGTGCGTGCCTTGCACGAGGCTCATCTACCCCGGTTCGCTCAGACTCGAGGGGTGAGCAGACAGCAGCGTAGCGAAGCTGCTGACTACTCGCCCTCCTCGTAGCGCTTGAAGATCAGGCAGGCGTTGTGGCCACCGAAGCCCATCGAATTGGACATAGCTACTCTGACCTGGGCCTGGCGCGCCTGGTTAGGCACATAGTCCAGATCGCAATCGGGGTCGGGATGATGCAGATTAATGGTTGGTGGAATAATGCCGGTGAGCAGGGTCATGATGCTGATGACCGCCTCAACGGCTCCTGCCGCCCCGAGGGTGTGGCCGGTCATCGACTTTGTGGAGCTGATCGCCAGGCGATAGGCGTGCTCGCCGAAGCAGGTCTTGATAGCCTGGGTTTCGGTGCGATCGTTATAGGGCGTCGAAGTGCCGTGCGCATTGATATAATCAACATCTTCGGGCCGCAGGCCAGACTTGCGCAGGGCCATCTGCATCGCGCGCACCAGGCCCGCGCCACCAGGAGCAGGCTCGGTCACATGGTGAGCATCGCCCGTGGCGCCGTAGCCGACCATCTCGGCCAGGATCGTCGCGCCGCGCGCCCTGGCAAACTCCAGCTCTTCCATAATGAGCACCGCCGCTCCTTCGCCCATCACAAAGCCGTCGCGGGTCGCATCGAAAGGACGGCTGGCCCCCTGGGGATCATCGTTGCGTCGTGAAAGGGCATGCATGTTGTCGAAGGCGGCGATAGCGATCGGCGTAATGCCGCGCTCGGAGCCGCCGGCGATCATGGCCCGTGCGTCGCCGCGCCGGATAGTCTCCCAGGCCTCACCGATCGTATGGGCGCTGGTCGCGCAGGCCGAAACAGCGGCCCAGTTGGGACCGCGCGCCCCCGTCATGATCGAGACAATGCCTGGGGCGCCATCGACAATCATCATGTTGATGAAGAACGGGCTGATGCGGTCTGGCCCCCGTTCAAAGAGAATGCGAAACTGCTCGTGGAGGGTCATCAGGCCGCCGATGCCGCTGCCGATATAGACCCCCACATCGTCGGCGATCTCCTCGTTGATTTCCAGGCGAGCTTGAGCCAGCGCCTGCTTGGTGGCGGCGATAGCGATATGCTGGTAGGGGTCGGTGCGGCGGATCTCCTTGCGGTCCATATAGGCCGCGGGATCGAAGTTTTTGATCTGGCCCCCGAATTTCACGCGGAAGGGGCTGGTATCGAAGCCGACGATTTCGGCGATGCCGGATTTCCCTTGGCAGAGGGCTTCCCAGGAAGACGCCACATCGTTCCCCAGGGGAGTAATCAGCCCTAAACCGGTTACAACGACACGTCTCATTACGTCACCTCCTCTATAGTCGGGTTCCCTCAGCCGCTCGCGGGCCAGCGGGCGGGCCGACCAGCCAGATCGACCAGCCGGGAACGAGCGCGGAGCGGCAAGGAGAGGCCCGCTGAGAACCCAGCGAGACCTGACGCGAACCCCGTGCGGACCCGGTCAGATGCCAAGTGAGGCAGCCTCCTCCTGGAGGAACCGGGTATAGGCTTCTCCGCGGATAAAGACCTGGTGCCTGAGCAGGCGCTGGTGGAAGGGAATCGTCGTGGGCAGGCCCTCGATGATGAACTCATCGAGCGCGCGCTGCATCCGCGCAATGGCGGCGTCGCGATCCTCGGCCCACACGATGAGCTTGGCCAGCAGCGAGTCATAGTGTGGAGGAACCGAGTAGCCGGCATAAAGATGGCTATCGACGCGCACTCCCGGGCCGCCAGGCGGTAGATACTTCTCCACCAGGCCGGTCTGCGGACGAAAATCGGCCTCCGCATCCTCTGCCGTGATCCGGCACTCGATGGCGTGGCCGCGGAACTGGATGTCCTCCTGTTTCAGGCGCAGCGGCTCGCCGGCAGCAATGCGGATCTGCTCCTTGACGAGGTCGACGCTTGTCACCAATTCGGTGACCGGGTGCTCCACCTGTAGGCGTGTGTTCATCTCCATGAAATAGTAGCGGTTCTCATCGTCGAGGAGGAACTCCAGCGTACCGGCGTTGGTATAGCCGATTTGCTGCACGGCCCGAATGGCCTTCATGCCGATCTCTTGCCGTAGCTCGGGAGGCAGCAAGGGGCTGGGCGACTCCTCAAGCACCTTTTGATTGCGACGCTGGCAGGAGCAGTTACGCTCGCCCAGGTGAACGCCATTACCGTGATGATCGGCAAGCACCTGGATCTCGATGTGTCGCGCTCGCGGCAGATAGCGCTCTAGATAGAGGCCATCATCGCGGAAAGCCTCACGCACCTCGTTCTGGGCCAGGGTGAAGACGCGCTCAAACTCGTCAGGGCTGTTGACGAGACGGATGCCACGCCCTCCTCCGCCGGCGGCAGCCTTCAGCATGAGGGGAAAGCCGATCTCGCGCGCGGCCTCTCGCGCCTCCGCCAGCGTGCGTAAGACGCGGGTGCCCGGTAGCATCGGCAGCCCGGCGGCGGCCATCGCCTCGCGAGCTGAAACCTTATCGCCCATGATCGCCATCGCCGTGGCGGAAGGACCGATAAAGGTGAGATTCACATCTGCGCAGATCTGGGCAAAGCTGGGATTCTCTGAGAGGAAACCATAGCCGGGATGAATAGCTTCGGCCCCGGAGATAAGAGCGGCGCTGATAATATTCGGAATATTAAGATAACTCTTGCCGCTTGGCCCCGGTCCTATGCAGATGTGCTCGTCCGCCATGCGTACCGGCAGCGAATCGCGATCGGCCTCTGAATGGGCGATGATGGTGCGAATGCCCATCTCACGGCAGGCACGGATGATCCGTACGGCGATTTCGCCACGGTTAGCAATGAGGATTTTTCGAAACATAGCTGTTGATCGAACAGGACGAGCGCAGGGAACCTGCGCGGTCCGTGCTTGCTCTCATGGTGATGTTCCCTAACCTGATATGGCAGGGGCAATTTACGGGTTATTATACCATGCCCGCTCGAATGCGACCAGTGGGGCAGCGGACTCTTCTCCGCCAGTCAGACAGGCTTGCTCCCTCGGCTGATCAGAAATGGGGGGCAGCGATGTCTTTGCTTCTCTGGGCGAAGCGAGCGGCCTGGACCCCTGCGAACAGCAGTGAGGAAAGGCGGACTGGCGGCAGGCAGCAAGGGAGGCCCGCGACCTGCTCTGGTGGCGCGGGCGCGCGCCGAGGCCTCTTCGGCTCAGAAGTTCCAGGAGGATATTCGCGGACCTGTCGCAGTCTGTTCGCGCAGGCGAGCGGCTTCGGCCTCGGCCTGGCGGGCCTCGCGCTTCCGTCGCAGCTTTTTGAGGACCTCGGCTTTGCGTTCCCAGTGATCAGGATCGTTGGGGGCGATTTGAATGGCATGCTCGGCGGCCTCCAGTGCCTCGTCATAGCGGCCCAGCTCCTGGCAAAGCAGGGCTTTATTATGCCAGGCTGAGGCGAGCTGAGGGTCGCGTCGCAGGGCCTCATCGTAGGCTTCCAATGCCTGGCGATAGTATCCCAGGCGATAGAGCGTATTCCCTTTCCCGTTCCAGCAGAGAGTCAGATCCCGGTTCAGCATCAGAGCCTGATCGTAGGCGCGCAAGGCTTCGGGGTAGCGCTCCAGGGCATACAAGGCGGCTGCTTTGCCCTGCCAGGCCAGGGCATGATTGGGGTCGAGGGCCAGGGCGCGATTATAGCTTTCCAGGGCAGCGGCGTGGCGGCCTTGCTCGCTGAGAATCGCGCCGCGCCGTATCCAGGCTTTGACATAGCCTGGGTCGTATTTCAGGGCCTCATCCAGCATATCCAGGGCCTGGCGCAGGCGGTGCTGACCGTAGTAGATCTGGGCGATACCATACCAGGCAGGAGCATAGTGGGGATCAAGGGAGCGCGCGCGCTCAAAGGCACTCAGGGCCTCCGGCCAGCGCTGGAGGTCATAGAGGGCTGCGCCCTTGCCGGCCCAGGCAGGAACAAGGTCTGTCTGCAGTCGGGTGGCCTCCTCAAAGGAGTCGAGGGCCTGACGCACCTGGCCGAGCTCGTGGAGCACCTGCCCTCTACCGCACCAGGCCAGGGCCTGCTTATTGTCGTAGCGCAGGGCCTTTTCGAAGGCTTCGAGGGCCTCGTGTTGGCGCCCCCGACGGCTGAGCAAGAGGCCCTTGTTGTACCAGGCGCGGGCCATGCCGGGATCATAGCGCAGGGCGGTCTCGAAAGCGGCCAGCGCCTCCGCCTCGCGCCGCAGACCGGAGAGGGCGGCCCCTTTCCCATTCCAGGCAGTGGCGTTACGGCCATCAAGCTGGAGCGCTCGCTCAAAAGCTTGAAGCGCCTCCTGATAGCGATGGAGGGCGTTGAGCGCAGTACCTTTGCCGATCCAGGAAGTGACCAGCGAGGGGTCCAGCTTGAGCGCCTTGTTAAAGGACTCCAGGGCCTCTCGGTGCTGGGAGCGCACGCCATAGGTGAGGCCGCGCCCCTGCCAGGCCAGAGCCAGCGAGGGGTCGCGGGCAAGCACGCGCTCATAGAGTTCAAGCGCCTCTGTCAGGCGGCCCTGCGTTCGTAGCTGACGAGCCTGCTCAATCAGGCGACTTGTGTCGGTAAGCGTCTGGGTGGAGCTGCCCGGCTCGCCGCGACACTCGTGCAGAACCTCCAGTACGTCCTGCGTGCTGGCGGGACGCTTCTCCGGGTCCATTTCCAGCATGCGCTGAAGGAGTGCTTCCAGGGCGGGAGGCACTGCCGGATTCAGCTCCGAGGCGGGCCGGAAGAAGAAAGGCTGGTCCGAAGGATCGACGCCGGTGAGCAGATGGTGTAACAAAGCGCCCAGGCTGTAGATATCGGAACGGGGGGTCGATTGGGCCTTGCCATACTGCTCCGGGGCCGCATAGCCGGGGGAGCCGAGGGCCGTTGTATCGCGCGACTGACCTGGCTTAAAGAGGCGCGCGATGCCGAAGTCGATCAGGTAAAGGCGCCCGCTGTTATCGATCATCACGTTAGATGGCTTCAAGTCGCGGAAGACAATCGGTGGCTGATGGCTATGCAGGTAGCCGAGCACGTCGCAGAGCTGCTCGGCCCAGGTCAGCACCTGGTCGACAGATAAAGGGCCACCTCCCTGGCGCGCCAGGTATTCCTCCAGTGACTCACCCTCGATGAAGTCCATCACCAGATATGAGCGATCATTTTCGGTAAAATGATCGTAGATGCGCGGCAGATTGGGGTGGCGTAGCTCGGCCAGCAAGTTGGCCTCGCGCTCGAAAGCCTGTTCAGCCTCCTGAACACGTGCCGGGGTCAGGCCAGCTTTGCTCATCTCTTTGACTGCCACCGGACGGTTATTCAGGCGTGTATCGGCGGCTTTATAGACGGCCCCCATCCCTCCCTGACCGATCAAGCTCAGCAGCTGATAGCGCCCGGCCAGCAGCGTCTGTTCTGTCAGGGTCCCTGTCGTATGCTGGAACGGCAGGGCGGCGGCGCAGTGCTGACAGAAACGCGCCGTTGGAGGATTGGCCATGCCACAGCGGTCACAAAAGACTTCCTGCTCCTGCGTTGTCATAAAAAAACCCGTCACTCAGGCTCGAACTGCAGCGGTTCTCACTGGCGAGCAGGGGCGTCGCATCGCACTCTTCACCCATCCTATATCATAGCACAGCTAGCCAGGTCGCTGTCGGTCTGCGCCCGGCCCGGCCCGGCTTGCCTTCCTTCACAATAGCGGCTGGCCTGTCTGTCTCCTCTTCTCGCCCGCCCTGCTCGCCTCTTCCAACCGCTAAGATCCTCTGTCCGGTCGCCTCAGCGGGCCTTCGCCGGCGTCTTCGTCGCGGCCCTGCACTGTGCTCCCGTGGCAGAGGACCGATCTGTATCTATGTGCATGCATCGCTGTAAGGGCGCCTCGTAGCTGCTCTCTATGCTTCCCCTGGTCCGCTCTGTCCTCAGTCTGTAAGCTGGGGAGCCGACGTCTCCTCCTGGCTGCCGGGCGTGGTGGAGGGTAGGGTACGCCATAGCTGCAGCCATTCGTCGAGGCTCAAGGTTTCGGCGCGGCGTTCCGGCGCGATGCCAGCCTGGCGCAGCCAGTGCTGCACTGTTGCGACAGGCAAGCCCAGTCCGCGCGCCAGGGCATTATGTAGTTGCTTGCGTCGCTCTCCGAAGCCGGCCTGAACCAGGCGGAAGAAGACGGCCCGTTCAGGGGGGGTCAGCGCTGCCCGCGGCTGCACCTCGACGCGCACAATGGCAGAATCGACGCGCGGTGGTGGATAGAAAGCCCGCGCCGGTACGCGGCTGATGAGCTGCGGACGCCCGAAGAACTGGACGCTCACGCCCAACAGACTCAGGTCGCCGGGCGCGGCCACAATGCGCTGCGCGACCTCGTACTGAATCATTACAACGATCAGCCGGGGAGGATGCTCGCTCTCCAGAAAATGGCGAAAGGTGGGAGCCGTGATGTAGTAAGGCAAATTGGCCACCAGCTTGTAGGGCTGCCTCCCAAAGAGGGCGCATGGATCGACAGTCAGCAAGTTCCGAGCCACCACCTCGACATTGCCAAAAGAGGCCGTGGTTTCGGCGAGCAGGTGGAGCATAGAGCGCTCCAGTTCTACTGCAACCACACGTTCTGCGCGACGGGCCAGCTCGCGCGTGAGAACGCCGGTTCCTGCCCCCACCTCAAGGACCATATCAGTTGGTGCCAGCTCTGCCGCATCCACAATGCGCGCCAGCACGCCGCGGTCGACCAGGAAGTGTTGCCCGAACGACTTCAAAGGCCGCATGCCATGCTGTTGGAGCAGCGCACGCAAGGTGCGCAGGCTGGTCAGATCAAGCTCTTCGGCCATCGTTGACCGCACGTACCTCATGTTATAGCGAGATTGGAGCTAGAGTTTCCCCGGACCAGGGCGACGCAGCGAACCTTGCTGATGGGTGTGGACCAGCAGCCAGACGATCACGCCACCGGCTGCCAGAGGAAGTGCACATAGGAGGCAGACCACGATGACCGCGATGATGAGGCCGATAGCGGCCCCAAGCAGGCCGACAATCAGGCCGATGAAGCCACCGACCAGCCCCACGATCAGACCCACGCCGCCCAGTAGCAGACCCAGAATGAAGGCCCCTACCCAGGGAAGCAGTTTGAGGAGCAGCGCCACCAGGACCAGGCCGAGCACCAGCCAGACGATCTGATGGCTCCGCTGGGGCTGAGGCCGCGCCCACCAGGGAGGCTGAGACCACGCAGGGCGAGCGCTTGCCCTCCAGGGCTGAGTGGGATGGAAGGCGGGTCGCCGGCCCGGCTCTGCTCCAGGGTTTGCCTGCAGGCCAGGCTGAGCTGAGACTGCCCCTGACCAGCCCGCGCCAGGTTCGTCCACAGACGCAGCAGTCCCGCCTGGCTGGGAGACCTCCAGCGCCGGCCCTTCCTCTTCGCGATTCGGATAGTCTTGGGCCGGATAGCCGCGCCGATAACTATAGTCGTGCAATGGCTCTGGATACTGCCCAGGCGACTCCTGGTGTGGTTGGGGACTCTGGCCCCGCCCACGTCGGCGACCCACAAAGCTCCAGGACGAGGAGCGATGGCTGACGGCTCCTCCCTCAGAACCAGACGAGGACTGCCCACTCGCTCCCGCCGATTCAGGCCGCTCTGCTTGCCAGTCGTGCTCTTGCTGCTGCTGCATAGGTCTCGCTCCTTGTGCTCCTCGCTCGCTACTGGTTCTAGCCTCTTTTCCCTGACGCTGGCTGCAGTGATATAATGCCCCTCCAGGGAACGATCTATTACCATAGGATACGCAAAGAGGCTACGAGGGTTGCAGAGTGGTCTCGAATTACCTATGATGATACGCGAAAACACATCGATCGTTCTATAAATGGAAGAAAGTCATGCTGCATTCGCTATGACCAGATCTGTTCGCTTGCCGAGGAGAGGAAGGGAGCAATGGAGTACCACGAGAAGCAACCCGCAGGGGGACCCGAGCGCGGCGGAACGCTGAGCCCCAGGGTACCAGGACTACAGCTACCGGCCCGCCGCCGTCCAGAGGCCCGGGGGCAGCCAGGTGTCCTGGCTCCTTTACCCGCTACGGGCGCAAAGAGTGGCGTCCCTCCACTGCGTCGCTGGCGCACCAATCGTATTCTTCTGCGTAAGCGCTGGCGCCGGCGTTTCTATCCACACCGTACACCGCGCTGGGCGCTCATGCTCCTGGTAGCTGCGCTGCTCGGCCTCGCCCTCTTTTCGAGCAGCGCTGGTGCCGTCTATGCTTATTACGAGTCGCAGCTGCCCTTGTTGCGCAATATTGCTAATAACAACGCGCTCTTCCAGACGACGCGCATCTATGACCGTAACGGCAATCTGCTCTATGAGCTGTTCGATCATAGCGCCGATCGTGGCCGTCGCACTTATGTCAGTTATACCGATATCTCGCCGCTCTTGATCAATGCCACGGTGGCTGCGGAAGACCATACTTTCTGGGAGAACTCGGGCGTTGATCTGCAGGGCATTCTGCGCGCCGTCTTCTCGAATCTCCAGAGCCAGAGTGTCGTTCAGGGTGGAAGCACAATCACGCAGCAGCTCATTAAGAACGAGTTGTTCAGCAACCAACCCCGCACCCTGGCTGTGAAAGCCGAGGAGGCCGTGCTGGCCTATGGCCTGACGCAGCAGTATCCAAAGTGGAAGATCATGGAGATGTACCTCAACACGGTCTACTACGGCGATCTCAACTATGGCGCTGAGGCTGCGGCGGAGAACTATTTCAATCTGCAGCCGAAGTGCACGGCGACGCGCTGTAAGCCAGCGGTGGCCCAGCTCGATCTGGCTCAAGCCTCGCTGCTGGCCGGGCTGCCGCAGAGTCCTTCCTACTATGATCCAACGCTCAATAAGTCTGCTGCCCTGGCGCGCCAGAAGGTGGTCTTGCAGTCGATGGTCGAGCTGGGCATGATTACCCCTCAGCAGGCCGCTGCCGCTGAGGCCGAGAGCCAGAAGTTTGTCTTTAAACCCTATAGCGCGACCCATCATATCCAGGCTCCCCACTTTGTGCAGTACGTGATCGATCAGCTCACGTCTCTGCTCGGCAGTCAGAACCTGCTCAATGGGGGCTACAATGTCTATACAACCCTCGATCTGACGCTGGAGAAGAAGATCGAGCAGATCGTTCACGATCGCCTCTATACCGTCCAATATGATCCTTATCTGGGACAGTATCAGGGGCCGCTGTATAAAACGAATAATGTGAACAATGCTGCGGTTGTGGTGATGAGTCCGACGACGGGCGAGATTCTGGCGATGGATGGCAGCGCTGATTTCAATAATCAGAGCGCAAAGGTGCAGGGCCAGTATAATTCGGCCCTCGCGCTGCGCCAGCCCGGCTCGGCCTTTAAGCCCATCGTCTATGCCACCGCCTTCGAGATGGGCTGGTATCCCGCCATGATTGTCCCGGACCATCTCACGATTTATCCGACGAAGGATGCAAATTCACCTTCCGGCTACTATACACCGAACAACTACGATCAGAAGTTTCATACGACCTTCCCGATGACGATTCGCAACGCTATTGCGAACTCGTTCAATATTCCGGCGGTGACGACCGTCGAGTACGTCGGCTTCAACAACGTTCTCAATATGGCCAAGCGTCTGGGCATTACCTCCCTTGATACCGCCGACCTGCAGGCCTGTCGTAAGAACTACAATGCCCCGAAGGCGACGCCGGAGCAATGCTTCTTCCCTTCGATCGCCTTGGGCACGGCGGAGGTCTCGCTACTGGAGCTGACCGGGGCCTATGCGACTTTCGCCAATCAGGGGGTGCGTGTCCCGCCGGTATCCATTCTGGAGATTACCGATAGCCTGGGCCACCCGCTCTATCGCTACGATGCTGCCCACCCACATGGGGTGCGCGCTCTCGGGGCCGATGTCTCCTTCCTGATTAGCAGCATCCTCTCGGATAAGGCTTCGCGCTATCACGAGTTTGGCCCGGGCAACCCGCTGGAGCTGGCCGATCGCCCGGCGGCTGCCAAAACTGGCACAACTCAGACCTTCCGCGATAACTGGACCGTTGGCTATACGCCCTATCTGGCGGTTGGCGTCTGGGCTGGCAATAGCGATAATACCCCTATGGATAATGTCATTGGCATCACGGGCGCCGGCCCCATCTGGCATGATGTGATAGAATATGCTTCCCAGCGCTATCATTATCCGGCTGAGGACTTTATCCGCCCGGCCAATGTCCATGTCGGCACGGTCTCCGCTCTCACTGGTCTCTTGCCTCGCCCTGGCGAGCCGACTGTGACCGATTGGTTTATCGACGGGACCTTGCCTACAACCTCCTGAGTGCCGGCACCTGTGAACAGTTGCCTGATCTTCCAGGCTGCAGGCGTACAGCCAGACGGCGCCGCTCTCCTCGTTCAGGCGAGTGGCGCCGCTCTCGGCGCTCTCTCTTTTCCTCTTGCTTTCCCGTCGCTGGCAGAACAGCCTTTCCCCTCGCTCCGTGATATCATAAAAGGAGCAGAGCACGCTACTGGATGTTGAACATGGCTTATTGTGGAGGTTTCTGTTTCTATGAGTAGCGAATCCGGGCAGGAAGCGAACAAGAAGGGTCCGCAGCAGCCTCAGTCATCAGCCGCTCACACGAACAACGCCAATGCTGCTGCTGCTGCCGCCTCCTCCTCCTCCTCCTCCGATGCTGAGCAGGAACTCAATGAGGCTCTGGAGAGCGGTTTCCGCCCTCTGACGCGCATGGAGCGTCGTCAGCTTTGGTTGAGGGAGTACGGCGAGCAGGATGTGGCCCTGCAGATGTGGATTCAGCTGGTGGAGCAGCATGATCTGGAGATCGAGATGATGTTGCAGATGCATGGGCTGCTCATTTTCGGGGTGATGGTGAGCACTGCCCACTATGCCCAGTTCTACATTGATCTCAACGAGGAGACACACCGCGAGCACGATCCCGATACTGCCGATGCCCTGCGCAAGTACTATACGGCGCTGGTGCCGCCGCCCGATCAGCCGGAGTATGGGCCAGAGGGCTTACCGATTGTCTACCACTATATCCATATGCGCGATGTGACGATCCTCAGCGGCGGGCACAAATTCAAGGTGCCCTACTGGCGGGGGAAGGCCGCGCGTGTCGATGCCTTTGTGGTTGGGGCGACCGTTGGGGATTAGCCTGCGGCGGGCTGCGCTGCGGTGCGAGTCTGCTGCGCGTTTTCCTCTCTTGTGATCAGGCCATCCACTGGGATGCGGCTGGCTCAGTTCTCAGTCCTGCCCAGGCTGATGGGGAGCTGGCTGGCCGTTGCGCCCTTAGTTGATCTCCCAGACATAGACGCTTCCATCCTGGCCACCGCAGGCAAGGTAGCGTCCATCAGGCGACCAGGCGAGGGAGTAAATAATACCTTGCTGGCTGTTGTAGGTGAAGCGCTGCTGCCCGTCTATGGCCTGCCAGCAATGGACGTGGCCATCCCGTCCGCCGGAGGCCAGCAGGGAACCTTGGGGGCGCCAGCTGAGGGCGTAGACTGCCCCCTTATGCCGGCGATAGGTGATCTGCTGCCTGCCATGCTGGCTCTCCCAGATCTCGACGCTGCCGCCGGTCTTCCCTGCGGCGACGTAGCGCCCGCCGCGCGACCAGGCGATGGCGTTGATGCGCCGCTGCTGGCCGTAGCAGTGAACCTCTTTCCGTGAGAGGAGCCAGGAGGTCAGAAAGCTGCGTCCTCTGTTAGCAGGACGTGCCCAGATGTGCAGGAGGCCGTCGCTGCCACCCGAGGCGAGGCGCTGGCTATCAGGCGCCCAGGCTACTGCTTTGACGCTGCGTCGATGGCCGCGATAGCTGCTGCTCTCCCAGGGACTGGTCGCGGTCCAGACACGGACGGTGGCGTCATCGCTGGCCGAGGCCAGCAACTGACCGTCGGGGGCCCAGGCCACACTGTAGACGCAGGAGGTATGGCCCTGGTAACTTGTGAGTTCATTGCCTGTGCTCGGGTTCCAGAGGCGCACCGTGCCATCGCGTCCTGCTGAGGCGAGACGCTGGCCGTCGGGTGACCAGGCCAGGCCATAGACGGGGCCACGGTGCCCATCGCAGCGCTGCAGCAAGTGCCCGCTGAGCGCTTCCCAGATCTGTACGCTGCCATCGGCCCCACTGGAGGCCAGAAGACGCCCGTCGGGTGACCAGGCGAGGGTGTAGATGCTGCTGTTCCGACGATGGCCTGTGTAGAGGCAGCGCGTGATCAGGGGGGCCGTGGGGGGCGCGACAACGGGAGCCACCGTACTCGCTGAGGCCGGCGCGGGCCGGTACGGGCTGGCGCTCGGGCGCCCCTGGCTACTCAGACGCCGGGCGAGCAGGCTTTCAAGCTCGGCCTTGATCTCCTGGATGCTGCCCGGGCGGTGGCTGGCCTCGGTCTGTACCATGCGCATCACCAGCGCCTCCAACCGCCGATGGTCGGCGTCCTGTTGGGGAAAGGGAGCAAAGGTAAAGGGGGAGAGCGAGGGGTCCTGGCCAGTGATCAGCTGATGCAGTGTGGCCCCGAGAGCGTAGATGTCGGTTTGTGGCGTCGACTGCGCACGACCGTACTGCTCTGGCGCGGCATAGCCGGCGGAACCGAGGGCCGTTGTATCGCGCGACTGACCTGGCTTAAAGAGGCGCGCGATGCCGAAGTCGATCAGATACAGGTGGCCCTCTCTTGTCAGCATGATGTTCGCCGGCTTGAGGTCGCGGAAGATAATAGGCGGCTGGCGGCTATGCAGGTAGCCGAGCACTTCGCAGAGTTGCAGACCAAGGCGCAGAACCTCGTCAAGGGGCAGTCGCCCATCGGGGATGTGGCTCAAGCGCTCCTCCAGCGTTTCCCCTTCGATAAAGTCCATCACCAGGTACCAGCGCCCGTTTTCGCAGAAGTGATCGTAGATGCGTGGCAGATTGGGATGAATCAAGCCTGCCAGCAAGAGGGCCTCTTGCTGAAAGGCTGCCGTGGCCTCCTGCAGCTCCCTGGAACTCAAGGACTGCTGACTCATCTCCTTGATGGCCAGCGTCCGCCTGGCCAGCATCAGGTCCGTTGCGCGATAGACGGCGCCGAAGCCTCCTTTCCCGACCTGGGCGGTGATCTGGTAGCGTCCTCGAAGCGAGGCGTTGGACGGAAGCAGGCCGGTAGTGGTTGGCGAGACTGGGGCTGTCGTTGTAGTCCTCGGGGGTGGTGCCTGGACCTGGCCGGGTCCTAACGCGGAGGGCGTGCCGTGCTGCAGTGGGCGACCACAGGCGAAGCAGAAGCGGGCCTGGGGACGATTCGCCGCTCCACAGATGTCACAATAAAGAAGAAAGGAACCCTGCATGATGTGCTGGTCCTACCTGCTACCGATGATCTGCCTGCATGGTAGCATCTAGAACGTTCGTCTGTCAAGAAGAGGGAAGGCAAACGATGAGCTATCTCATGCTGCTTGGTACGGGCACCTGTCAAATCGAGCTAGAGCGTCGCGCCTCCAGCGTTCTCCTGCAGCTGGCGGGGCTACCCATCCTCTTCGACTGCGGGCGCGGCATCAGCCAGCGTCTCGCTGAAGTGGGCCTCAATCCCAATGCCCTGGAACATATCGTCATCTCACACTTTCACCCCGATCACGTCTCCGATCTTATTCCCCTGCTGCATGCGGGAGCCTGGTCGCGACGACAGCCACGTAGGCAAGATCTCCATCTCTACGGGCCACCTGGACTGCAGCGCCTGATCGATGGGCTGATGCGCCTCTTCAGTCCCCACAGTTTCCGTCAGCCCCATTATCAGGTTCTGGTCCATGAAATTACAGAAGAAACATTTCAGATCGGGCCGTACCGCTTTGATTTCAGCGAGCTGCCGCCGGCAGGCAACCACGGACTGCGCTTCAGCTGGCAGGGGCAGCGCTACGCCATCACCGGTGACTCCTCCTTTCACGAGCAGGAGCGCCTCTTTCTGCAGGGCGTGGACCTGGCCATCATCGACTCTGGCCATCTCAGCGATGACGAGATCGTCCAGCTGGCCGCTGCTACCCAGGTCAGGACGCTCGTCTGCTCGCATCTCTACCGCGAGCTTGACGCAGCCCGCCTGCAGGAGCGGGCGCGCGCCGAAGGCTATCGCGGCACCCTCATCGTCGGGCGCGACCTCATGACCTTTGTCCTTCCCGACGAGTGAGCGAGGGCACGAGCGAACAGACGAGCGCTGAGACCTTAATCGTTCGGACAGAGACGATGAGCGGTTAAGAGTTCCGGTGGAATCGGGCGATCTGGCAGCGGCGGACGCCCGCGATGATGGTAGAGATGCATACCGCTGCGGGGATCGATCAGCACCAAGGTAAACTGGCGCAGCAGGGGACTACCCGGCGGCAGCGCTCGCGCCACGCGATCACCCGGGAGCCGTGGATTGAGGACGATCCAGTCAATGCTGGCTGCGGGATTGCGCAGGGCCTGCTGCCAGAGCCGGCCCGAGCCATCGTAGATCACATTGCGGAAGTTGATACCGGCCTCCGAGACGTCGAAATTGGTGGGAGAGACGTCCTCTAGGATCAGACCGCCGTTGTAGTGCCTGGCCAGGTAGATGCTGACTGGATGGGTGCCGGTGCAGGAGTTCCCATAGAGACCGTCCTGGAGGGTCACAATGCCAGTGGCGGCGATGAAGCAGGCCTGACCGCAGATCGCTCCCGCACAGGCCAGGCGTCCCAGCAGATGGAGCCGCCCCCGCAACAGGCGCAGCCCGCTGCTCATCAGCGTCGCCAGCAGCAGGGCCGCCGGTACCACTACTGCCGCCCCGTGCCGATCGTTGTAGAGGCGCCCGGGATCATGGCCCGGACCGATCTCCGGCAGCAGGATCAGCGCCTGCCCGCTATAGATCGAGAGCACGTAGAAGCCGAGTGGGGCCATGAAGGCGATCAGCGCCAGCGTCTCCGGCTTTAGCCGGTGACGGAGCAGGAAGAAGACAAAGGCCAGCAGCGAGAGAAAGAGGAGAAATGGCCCGAAGGTTTTCACCGAGAGCAGCAGGTAGGTCAGCAACGAGAGACTGACGTTGTGATAGGTATAGAAGCGACCAGCGCGCGCGAAGCTAGAGAGCAGCATCTCAGAAGAGAAAGGGCCGTGTAAGAAAAAGAAGGTGTCACCGAAGATGATGCGATTCCAGGCCAGCCAGAGAGCAATCCCCAGACCCCCCAGGAGGGCAAAAACGAGGGTATTGGCGCAGATCTCGGCGAAGGAGCGCCGCTTGAGCAGGCTGGTCAGGCTGACCAGGACAAGCAGACAGACGAAGAAGGACCAGCCTTCATAGCGGGAGAGGGTCGCCAGGAAGGTGCTGGCCGCCGCCAGAACCAGGTAGCGCGGGCGATTCTCCTGGGCCCAGCTCAGGAAGTAGTAGCCGGCCACCGTCATCATGCAAATCAGCGTCAGCTCGGTCAGCGGTGTCGACTGGAGATAGAGGATATTGGGATTGAGCATGAAGACCAGGGAGCAGAGGAAGGCGGCCCAGCGATCGCGCGTCAGACGCAAGCCACCGCGGTAGAGGTAGAGGGCGGCAATGATATAGCAGAGCATCGAGACGAAACTTCCGGCCAGTCCAGAGTGCCAGAGGAAGTCGTTCCAGACGAAGGGCAGCATCAGCACGTGAGGCAGCGGCAGCCAGACGCCACCGAGCTGGGCCAGGCCGGGCGTAGCGCTATCAAAGACGCTGCGAGCGATGCGCAGGTGGGCGTAGGCATCGCCGTAGAGCAGAATCTCCTGATGCAGAAAGAAGTAGAGGCAGGCGGTGATGCTGCTGAGACAAGCGCAGAGAAAGGTCACCAAAGCCCCCAGATCATGAGGACGCGAGCGCCGGATGCGCGGCAAGGGACGGATGGTCGTATCTGGGGTCAAGACCAGGCGCAGCGGCTTGAAGGGAGCATGGCCGCCCAGACGGATGGGGGTCAGGCCAATCTCGATCTCGCTTGGCCCACGCTGAGGGGTCGAGGGAACCACGGTGGCACTGAACTGGTTGACAGATTGCTGCTGCTTGAGCAGGTGGAAGCCGTGAAGGGTCTTTTGCCAGTAGTGAGGCCGGATGAGCAGCTCGGCGAGCGCCAGATAGGCGGCCAGACTGTCCAGCAGCCAGCAGCAGGGCATCAGTAAGGCCCAGGGCACCAGCCCATAATAGCGGCGATGCAGCAGCGCCAGCAGATTGAGGTAGAGATGGAAAAAGTTACCGAAGATCAGGCAGAAGGCGCCCGCGTAGAGAATGGGGCCGGGGAAGAGCAGATGGTAGAAAGCCTGGTAGCGGCCAGCGGTGCAGACGTAGAACAGGGAGAGCGCCCAGACGAGAGGGTTCACGAGCAGGCTGGCGGCGCTGGCGCCGATCACCAGTTGCACGCTGCAGAGTTCGCGCCAGCGCCGCTCGTGCCAGTAAGCCAGGGGATGGCGCATATAGACCAGGTAGGTCTGCATATAGCCCTTAATCCAGCGCGAGCGCTGGCGCAGCCAGTTGCTGAGGCGAGAATTGGCCTCCTCGTAGGTCGTCGAATCGAGAATCACGGTCTTGAAGCCGTGCTGGAAGAGACGCAGGCCGAGATCGCAGTCCTCTGTGACATTGAAGGCGTCCCAGCCGCCGACAGCACGTAGCACAGAGACACGGAAATGGTTTGAGGTGCCACCGAGCGGCAGCGGGAGACCGAGCCGTTGCAAGCCCGGCAGCACCAGATCAAACCAGAGGGAATACTCAGCAGTAAAGAGGCGAGTCAGGAGATTTTGAGAAGGATTATAGCAATTCAGACGCGCCTGCACACAGGCCAGCGAGTGGTCGTGCTGAGCGAAGGTCAGCACGGCTTTTTTCAGCTGCAAAGGATCGGGGATATCCTCGGCGTCGTAGATAACCAGGTAGTCGCCACGGGCATGCAGCAGCCCGTAGTTACAGGCACGGGCCTTGGTACGGGGGTAGCCGCGCGGCACGACAAGCACCCGGAAGTGAGCGGGGAGAGCCAGCTGCTTGAGAGCGGCGCGCGTCTCCAGGTCATCTTCCTCTGTCAGCAGCAAGATCTCCAAACGATCGCGAGGGTAGTCCAGGGCGCGCAGGGCGGTCACCATCTGGCCGACCACGGCGGCCTCGCGGTAGAGCGGGCACAGGATGGTATAGCGAGGCCAGTCGGCATTGTTGAGGGCGCTGATCAGGTGCTCGTCGATCCCCTCATCGCTACCGACCTCAGCGGGAGTCAGCAGATGTGTGCCCACAATAGCAAACTGCAGCAGCAGATGGGCCACATAGAGCAGCGTGATCAGAGTGGTGACCACAATGAGCGGCGTTGGCCCTTTCCAAACCAGGGCGCCACCCCAGGCCAGCAAGAAGCCACCAAGAATCACAAGTTGCGCCCGGCTGAAGGTGTGCAGGGCCGCGCGCTCAGGATGAAATGGTGCAAAGACGGTCACCTCCTTGCCATGAATCAGGATCGGACGGCAGGCCGCACGCTGGTATTCGACAAGCTCGCGACTGTTGGGGCGCGTCGCGCTGGGGCTGGCATTGCCCTCTAGCCAACGCCGATAACGCGCTACACGGTTGCGAAATTGCAGCTCGCTTAGTTTAGGGGATTCTTTTGTCAGAAGACCGGACGCCATGAATCCTCTCCTCCACACTCCTCCAGTGATACTGCTCAAATACATCCATGCTCTTCTTGATAGCAGCGACCGCTATAATTGCTCAGTTCGCAGAGCGCTTCCCAGTAGAGGGAGAGCTTACGCCGCAATGACGGCCTGACGGGTTCGCTTGCCTTCTCCGGGCCAATGGCGATCTCCGTGTAGACATAGCCAGCGCGCACAAATTTATGGATCATTTCGGCATTGATGAGGTGGCCCTGCATCTCCAGGGCTTCCTGGCGGAAAAACTCGGCGCGATAGAGCTTAAAGGGACAGTAGAGATCGCGCACCCGCAGACCCAGGGTGAAGCGCAGCAGCCAGCTCCAGAGGAGCGTGGTCAGCCGCTGCCAGCCCTGGCGCTGGCGAAAGCCGAGCACAGCGTCGTAATCGCTCAGCAGAGCAAAGCTGCGCTTGAGGAGGTCCATGTTGAAGCCAGGTCGGGCCTCCATCAACAGAACGAACTCTTTGCTGACCTGGTTCAAGGCGCTGGCCAGGGCCTGGCCGTAACTGCAGCTCGCGGGCTGATGCAAGACAATCAGACGCGGTTCCTCCGCGGCAAGGCGTTCGAGCAGTATACCTGTACGATCGTGGCTCCCGCGATCGACGGCGAGAATCTCCAGGTCGTCGGCCCAGTCTCTCAGACTGCTCAGGAGCGAGCGCACGACCAGTGCGATGCTCTCTTCGTCGTTCTGCGTCAGGAGCACGATTGAGAGGCTGCGTGGAGCAGCGGCGGCTCCCGAGTCGGACAGGGCTGAGGCCCTGCCCGCTGCCTCCGTATCCTTGCTATCGCTTTGGGCCAAGGACGAGATACTCATCGCGCTAGATATCCTTTCTCTAGATATGTGGCTACAGGTGCTTATTACCGTCTTTCTTCACACCGTAGAAGAAAGCTTTCCTTGCCTTTCTTAAGCTATTATGTAGGTGAAGAACGTAATATATATTTGCATGCAAAATGGGTCAAGATCGGAACGGGACGGAGGGGCGTACTCTGCCTCCTGATGGCGCGCTTGCCAAATGATTTTTCATGAAGTAAAATAAAAATAATAGAGTATTACCGCTGCTCTCAGTGCTGGAGGTGCGATCTAGGACTCCTTCCCTGTGGGTGTAGCTGGGCGGTCGGCTTTTCGTTGTAGTAGCTGAAAAGGCGATAAAGTGAGAGGAAGCTACCGACCCATGACTATGCTCTATCGTCAGCGGTTGCTCTTAGCGCTGGCCGAGCTGGCGGAGGGAGAGCTGGATGAGGCGAAAGCGCGGCTGCTGGTAATGCTCTTGTCTGTCCATGCTCAGCGCGAGCGAAGACAGGCCCCTTATGAATTCGTTGTTTGGGGGAAGCACTGGCGCAGCTTCGTCCTGGAGCATGATCTGCAGACGCTGCGTCTGCGGCGTTATCTGACGCCACCGCCGCGGGTGGCGCTGGCTGCTGCGGCAACGGGAACCTCCTTCCTGTCCCGACTCCGTCCGGATGATCGCCGCTTGCTGGCGCAGGTGTGGGAAGAAAGCCAGGGCTTCGCTGCTGATCAGCGCAGCGCCTTGCGGCTGCTCGGGCGAGAGCTTGCCGCCTCGTCGCTGCCGAAGGAGGTCTCTCGCGGAGCGGAAGAAGCCGTCTGCCTCTTCACGCTTGGCTATGAAGGCTTAAGCCTGGACGCCTATCTGTCCCTCTTGCTCTCACATGGGGTACGTCTCCTGGTCGACGTGCGGCGCAATCCATTTTCGCACAAGTTCGGCTTTGCCAGGAGGCGCCTGGCTCAGGCCCTCTACGAGGTAGGGATCGCCTACCTCCATTTGCCAGCTCTGGGAGTACCCTCTGAGCTACGGCGGGAGCTGGTGACCGAGGAGTCCTATCGTGCGCTCTTTGTCCATTATGCCACTGACCTGCTCCCGCAGGCGAGGGCGAGCATCGAGAGGCTGGCGGCGCTCATAGCTGAACAGCGACGGGTGGCGCTGACTTGTTTTGAAGCTGATCCCGGCCACTGTCATCGTGCTGTGCTGGCTGCTTATTTGCAGCAGCAGGGATACATTGAGGCCCCTATCGTGCATTTAATGTGTAACGCTGTCTCTCATCCAGCGCGGCAGAATCTCAGTAGTCACGACCAGCGCCAGCAGATACTGCCCGCGCTAGATGACTGCTAGCTGGCCCCGGCCTGCAAGGAGAGGGGGTCAGCTCTCGCCAGGACGGAGGCAATGATGTATCTGCCCGAGACACTACCGGATGCACGTGTGCTGATCGCTGTCAAAGCTTACCCTCTCCCCTCTAACAAGTACGAGGAGCTGGTTTGTACCGCAGGAGTGCTGGAGAATGGCAAGTGGATACGGATTTATCCCATACCATTCCGTAGCCTTCCTTATGATCGGCAATATCGTAAATTCGAATGGATTCGCCTCAGTCTTGTCAAGAATGTCAAGGATTTTCGTCCAGAGAGCTATCGGCCCCTCCGTCATCTTGAAGAGCCAATCTTTCTCGACGGCCATATCTCAGCTAGCTCGAAGGGCTGGAGAGAGCGAAAGAGCTATGTGCTTCGGGAGGTCTTCGATTCGATGTCCGAGATCATTGGTCTGGCCAAAGGTCCAGAGCTGCGTTCGCTCGCTGTGCTCAAGCCTCATGAAATCATCGACTTCACGATCGAGCCAACTGGCCGCTGCTGGAAGAAGAAGTGGAACGATTATTTTTTACAAAGCAATCTATTGGATATAGATAGTACTGGAGAGGTAAAGAGGAGAGTTCCAATCAGAAAGCTTCCTTACAAGTACTCCTATGTTTTTATGAGTAAGGGAGACACAAATCCACGCAAGCTCTTTATAGAAGATTGGGAACTTGGCGCGCTGTACTGGAACTGCTTGACGGAGGCACAAGGCGATGAAGCCGAAGCCAATCGTCTCGTGCGTCAGAAGTACCTCGATGAGTTCTGCTCGACGAGAGATATCTATCTGTTTCTGGGTACAACCTGGCAGTACCATCGGATAAGTCCTAACCCTTTTATTATTATTGGTGTTTTCTATCCGCCAAAGCAGTCCCAAAGGCAAAAAACCGCCCCTATTCAGCTTAGCCTTTTCTAAAGGGAAAAAGTAGCAGCAACAGTTCAGACCAGCGTTAAACGCTCCTTGCGCCACTCCAGCTTGCTATATTTCTCGGCCACGAGCTGCTCCGCCAGCTCCAGCTCGGAGCGGCTCAGTTCGCCCGGCAAAAACCCCTGTGCCAGCGCCTGACTGAAGCCCTGGCGAAAAGCCTCTGCTACCTGCTCCCAGCTCACGTCTGGCACGAAAGCGTGCAGCGGCTGTGTCTTCTGGCGATAAAAGGCCAGAGCCTCAGCCCGGGCTGGCTCATTGGGGAAGCGTAAGAGTTCATAGAACTCCTCGGCCCGATCGTCCAGGGGCAGTGAACCCTGCTGGAGCAGGGCATCCTCGCGCCAGACCTGGGCGCTGCCTACCAGCTTGTAGCCGCCGCTTGTCAGATCGGCCTGAGTTGAAGAAGCGAAGCAGGCCGCCGAGGGATGCTTCTGGACACGACCGTCGCTGATCTCCGCCTGTACCCCCAGCAAGGCCAGTGCCTCCAATAGGCCGCGGGCCAGATAGGTATAAGCCGCCACCACCCCGGACGGTACCCCATAGCGCCGACTGATCACGATGCTGTAGGTGAACTCGTCGCGGTGATAGACGGCGCGGCCTCCGGTTGGGCGGCGCACCAGGGCCACGCCGCGCTCGCGGCAGAGGTTGCTGAGAATCTCGCGCTCCACATTTTGGAAGCGGCCCAGCGAGATCGACGGCTGCGACCAGCGAAAAACGCGCAGGGTTGGGGGGGCCTCGCCGCGCAGATGATGGATCAGGATGGCCTCATCGATGGCCATATTCAAAGCGGCATCGCGTACACCGGTATTGAGAAAGCGGAACATCTCGGCCATAAGCTGCTATCCTTCTTCGCTCCGAGTCAGGCTCACGACGAAGTTGCGCGGGAGGCCGCGCGGGCCAGCCACCTGGCCCGCTGCTCCTCGCGGGCTGTCTCCGAAGCTGGCACATAACTGGCCAGGAAGGCATCGCGGAAAGCCGGGAAGGTCCTGGCCAGAATTGCTGCCCGCGCCTCCGCGGCCAGGCGCAGCATGAAGCGCAGATTGTGAATGCTCCCCAGGCGGTAGTAGAGCTGCTCCTCTGCCCGAGCCAGGTGGTGCAGGTAGGCAGCGCTATAATTGCGGCAGGTATAGCAATCGCAGCCCTCCTCGACTGGGCCATGCTCTGTGCGGAAGCGGGCCCGCTTAATATTAACTCGTCCGTGGCGGGTAAAGAGGCCTCCGTGGCGTGCCACGCGAGTTGGCAGCACGCAGTCGAAGAGATCCATTCCCAGGTCGATCCCCATGATCAAGTCCTCGGGCGAACCGACCCCCAGCAGATGGCGTGGCTTCTCACGCGGCAGCGCGGGCGTTGTCACGCGCAGCAGCTCCCACATCAGCGCTTTTGGCTCGCCGACCGACAGTCCTCCGATCGAGAGGCCGAAGAAAGGCAGAGAGCCGATGAAGCGAGCGCTCTCCTGGCGCAGCTCAGGCTCGAAAGCCCCCTGGACGATCCCAAAGAGGGCCTGGGGACGCTCCGGGCGATGCGGGTGCTGCGTGAAGGCCTCCAGGGCGCGCAGGGCCCAGCGGTGAGTGCGCTCCATAGCCTGGCGGGCCTCCTGGGGCGTACAGGGGTAGCCGCTACAGATATCCAGGGGCAGGACGAAATCGGCGCCCAGCTCGGCCTCGATCTGCAAGCCGCGCTCGGGAGTCAGCAGGTGCTGCGAGCCGTCGAGGTGCGACTTAAAAGTCACGCCTTCCTCGGTGAGCGTGCGCAGATGGCCCAGACTGAAGACCTGAAAGCCGCCGCTGTCGGTCAGCATCGGGCCGGGCCAGCGCATGAAAGCATGCAGCCCGCCGAAGCTATCGATCAACTGTGAGCCGGGGCGCAGCATCAGATGGTACGTATTGGCGAGAATAATCTGCGCGCCCGTGGCCTGTACCTCCTCGGGGGTCAGAGACTTGACCGTCGCCTGCGTACCAACGGGCATAAAGATCGGCGTCTGAATCAGGCCGTGGGGAGTCTGCAGCGTACAGGCGCGGGCCCAGGTCGGGGCCGAGGGCACTGGAGGATTCTCGACATCGATCGTAAAAGCAAATGGGCCGGAATGAGCCGCAAGTGCGTCCACGAGCCACTCCCTTCGCAACAACGAGCTTGCCTGGTGAGAGGGGGCCGGCCCAGGCCCAGACCAGTCAATTCTGCCACGTCCTGCCGGAACCAGGTTGAATTGACGAAGCTTCGAGTCAGCAAGCGGCGGTGTGGGTCAGCTCTCCTGAGCTGAGCCAGGCGACCGCTCACCCGCCTGCCGGGCGCGACTCCTCTGCTGAGAGCAGTATAGCGAATCGGCAGGGTTTACGCAACGGCTTGCCCTGGCGCAGCCCTGGCCCGGCGCGGCCTGGCCAGGCCGCGCAGCTGGTCCTTTTTGACAAAGCGAGAGACATCGTGAAACGAATGTAAGGCCGTCCACTTCACATGAAAAGCGCGTAAAAATATCAAAACGCTGACTGATTGGGACTAGAATCACTTGAAAAACAGCAAAAGTTGGTGTATGCTTTCAAGCGGTAATCCGAGACTGGTCTTGCGCACAGTGCCATCAGGCATGGGTCCCACGCTGCTCAGGGCGACGAACAGACTGGTGACAGAGGCCAGGCATGGACCTGAAAGGATACCGACCATACCACTAAGGAGGTCCTTGGTTGAGTTTCGTCGACAAAACTCTCAAGTGCCGTGATTGCGGAAACGAATTTATCTTCACAGCAGGAGAACAAGAATTTTTCCAGCAAAAGGGCCTGCTGAACCAGCCTGCGCGTTGCCCGTCCTGTCGGGCCTTGCGGCGTCAGGCAGCGGGGGGAGGCAGCCGGAGCGAGCGCGCGCCGCGTGAGATGCACACGGTGATCTGCGCTGAGTGCGGGCAGGAGGCCAAAGTGCCATTCCTTCCGCGCAACGACCGGCCTGTCTACTGCAGCAGCTGCTATGATAAAGCGCGCGTGGCGCGACGCTAGCCAGCGACGTCCGTCTCGGATCAGTCCCTGCTCGGACGAGCCGGCCTGGCTGGCCAGCCAGGTTTATTGCCTGCATCCAGGCTGTGAGGTGGCCAGGACCGCAGGAGAGACAGGGGTAAGGCGGATCCCCCGTGTGCACTTCCCTCCATTGCGCGGCTCTGCTTGTGGCTCGCGCTCTGGTGAGGGAAGGTGATCCTGGGACGTAGGAATCATTGTAGCAATTTATCTGCTTCACGGACAAGACCAAGGTCTGCTCTTGGCCTTGTCTCTTTCTTTTCTTCTCTTCGGTCATTGGAGCGCGCCGTCAACTGCTTGACAGTAATGCCTCGCACCTTATAATTACAAGGTAATACACAGACAGGTGTCTAACATTTCTCAACGGCCAGCGAAATTTGTTGAACAGTATACGCACAGGCAGAGGATCGGGTACCCAGATATGGATTCACGTGAACACAATGGAAGCCGGCATGAGGCGGGTACCCTGATGGGGCCAGAGGGAACTGATGGCCGACTCGTGGCTTCAATGGTTTCCCCGGATATGAGCGTGGACACCGATGCCCTCATCACTGTAGCCCCGGATGCCGCCAGTCAGAAGCGGGATTGGCGGCAAGGGCCGCGACAGCGAACCTGGACGGTGATCTATCCATATCAGCCCTCTGATGGGCATCTGGAGGGCGATGCCCTTGAGCAATTGCTGGAGGAGACACGGGCTTATCTCTCGCCACAGGATGTCGAGAGGGTCGAGCGGGCCTACGAGCTGGCGAATCGGGCCCATATGGGGGTGCGGCGTCGCTCGGGCGAGCCCTATATTCAGCATCCGCTGGCGGTGGCACTCATTCTGACGCAGATGCGCATCGACGCCGATGGCATTGTGGCCGCCCTGCTTCATGATGTGGTTGAGGACAGCGACTACACCCTGGAGGAGGTCCGGACCCGGTTTGGTCCGGCGGTGGCCACCATTGTGGACGGCGTGACCAAGTTCGATGCTCTGGCCGGCAAGTCCGGCGCCGACTCCACGCCCGGCAACGGGTCGCGTGTGCCTGCCCCCGAAGCGGAGCGCTCAGAGGAGGCCGGGCGCGACCTTAAGAGCCGCCTGCGCTCCGAGACGGTGCGTAAGATGCTCCTGGCAATGGCGGAAGATCCGCGGGTGGTCGTCATTAAGCTGGCCGACCGCCTCCATAATATGCGTACGCTCAGCGCAATGCCGCCGGCCAAGCAGCAGATTATTGCCCGCGAGACGAGCGAGATCTACGCCCCCCTGGCGCGACGGCTCGGTATGGGCCTGGTTCAGGCTGAGCTGGAGGATCTGGCTTTTTATTATCTGGAGCCAGAGCGCTACGAGCGCCTGGCGCGCGAAGTCGAAGAGGAGCGGCGCAAGCGTCAGCCCTATGTCGATGCCGTCTGTAGCGCTATTGAGGAGGAGATGCGCCGCGCCGAGATCCATGCCGAGGTCCTGGCCTGGCAGAAGCATCTGGCCAGTATCAACCGCAAGCTGCTGCAGAGCGGCGGCGAGGTCAGCCAGCTGCATGATCTCGTCTCGTTCCGTATCCTGGTTGATAGCGACCACGACTGTTATCTGGCCCTGGGCCATATCCACGCCCTCTGGCGACCAAAGGATGGCCGCATCAAGGACTATATCGCTACTCCCAAAGTCAATGGCTACCAGTCCCTCCATACGACGGTCTTCTGCCTCGATGATCACCTCGCCGAGATCCAGATCCGCACCCACGAGATGCAGCGTACGGCAGACTATGGGATCGCCAGCTATTGGTATCTGCGTGAGCGCGGCGGCTCTCGCCTCTCCTATCGGGAGATGGTCGCCTGGATCGAACAGCTACGCGAGTGGCAGCGTGAGCTGCCGCAGAGCGCCGACGATTTCATTGAGGCCGTTAAGGGCGATATCTTCCAGGAGCAGATTTTTGTCTTTACCCCCAAGGGGGAAATTAAGGATCTTCCCCGAGGATCGACCCCGGTCGATATGGCCTATCGCATCCATACGGATATCGGCGATCACTGCGCGGGGGCCCGTATCATCACGAGCCTGGGCGACAGTGAGCGCCTGGTAACCCGCCTGGTCCCGCTGGACTATGAGCTGAAGAGCGGTGAGATCGTCGATATTGTGACCAATCAGGCGATTCACCCGACACGCGACTGGCTGACCTTTGTGCGAACCGCCAATGCGCGTACCAAGATTAAGCGCTATCTGAAGAACCACGAGCGCGAAATCAATCTGCAGCTTGGGCGCGAGCGGCTGGATCTGGCCCTGAAGGCGGCGGGTGCAGCGGGCCTTGAGGCTCTGCGCGATGAGGAGCTGCTGCCGTTGGCGAGCGCGCGCAAATATCAGTCGGTGGAAGCCCTCTATGTGGCGCTTGGACGGGGCGATCTGCCCGTGGAGGACCTGGTCGAGCAGCTGTTGCCGGTCTTGCACGAGCGTGGGGCGTTGCGACGGGTCGAGGCTGCCGCCGCAGCAGCCGGACCCGCGGGTTTGGCTGTGGCCGCCGGTCCGGCACTCAACGGCCATCGCTCAGCTGCCGCGCGTGCGGAGGCTCAGACCGGCGAGCGGTCTCCGGCTTCTGCCGTGGCCACTCGCCTCGCTCATTGCTGTTGTCCCCTGCCGGGGGACGCCATTGCTGGTTTTGTGAGTCCGAATAAGGGCTTGATCGTACACCGGCAGGATTGCCGGACGCTGCAGCGCTTCCGCGAGCGCGTCAAAGGTCGGATCTTTGATCTGGACTGGTCGCAGGTCAAGACGCAGTCCTATCTCGCCCCGATCACTATTGTGGCCCGTGATCGGGCTGGCCTCCTGCGCGATGTAGCGGCGGTGGTCAGCGACGCTGGCATCAATATGACGGCTGTCTCCTCGACGACGAATCCCGCCTTGCAAAAGGCTGTGATTACGGCCACGATGGAGATCCAGTCGGTGGACCAGATCGAGCGCGTCTTCAAGCGCTTGCTGCAGGTCAAAAGCGTTGTCAGCGTACGGCGCAACCTGGGGTATCGGGCCGGCCAGGGTGGCAGAATCAGCAGCCGCACGGGCGAAGAGGGCACGCTTTCTGAGCCACTTGGTTAACCTGGCGCAGCGCCATCTTGAGTGAGCAGCGAGCGGGCGGGACGCTTTCTTATGATCGATCTCTTGCTGGTCTTCTTCCTCGCTTGACGGATGAGGCTTCCCTTCTCTGTGACTGAGCGAACCCGTCTGAGCTAGAGCCGGGCTGGCGGGCTGGCGGGCTGCGCGCTATTCTTTCCCTCCCTGATGCAATGGTAGATGGTACTCTTTACCCTGGGTCGGCTCAGGGGAGGTCATCCTTGTTAGCTGAACTGAGTTTGCTCTGGTCGCGCGCTGGCAGGGGCTTCCTCGGGACTTGTACCTGCTGAGGGCAGCTAGACAACGTTATCTGCAAGGTCTATAATCTGAAAGGATGTACTGCTAGAACCTGTAGAACTCTAGGCCCGGGATGCTGCCAGGTAGGCGCGAAGGAGCACTTTGACGAAAAAGGACGGTAGCAGGGCCTCTGACGATTCTTGCAAAGCTACCCTGGTAGAACGATAAGTGAATCTGCACGGGACCATATCCTGCAATTTTCTGCATGAAATATAGAAATGTGCACATGGTCGAGATGACGATCGAGCCTGAGTCAGACCGGCAGTTGGGAGAGCGCTTGTCCGTGCCTGCAGCGGAAGCGCCAGGGAGAGTGGAGACCGGCGGAGGTCTGGCCACTGCCGTTGGAGAGAAGCCCCCCGACGAGCGTGCGGCAGCAACCTTGCTGGCTCGTGTCCGTGAATACATGTCTCCCGCTGAGATTGAGCAGGTGCAGCATGCTCTGCACCTGGCGCAGGAGCGCTGTCGCGGTGTGCGAGGAAAGCGCGCTCTTCCGCCCCTGGAGCATGCGCTGGCTGTGGCCTTAATCCTGGCCGAAATGCGCATCGATGCCATCGGCGTCGCTGCGGGCCTGATTTTCGAGGCGGTTGATGCCGAATTGCTCTCGTTGGAGCGCGTGGCCGAGGAGCTGGGACAGCCCGTAGCGCGGGTCGTGAGCAGTATGCTGCGCCTCAACATTCTGGAGCGCAAGAAGCAGGTTGGCGCTCAGCTCTTGCCGGCGAGCCGCGCCGAGGTGGAGAGCAGCCGCGAGAATCGCAAGCGACGCAACCGCGATGCTCTGCAGCATCAGCAGGCGGAGACGGTGCGCAAGATGTTTCTGGCTATGTCCGATGATCCGCGGGTGGTCCTGCTGAAGCTGGCCTACCGCTTGCATGCAATGCGCATGCTGCGCGATCCTGCTTTCCAGTATGATCCCCAAGAGCGGCTGACGATGGCGCGGGAGACGCGCGAGATCTATGCCCCGCTGGCGGGTCGCCTTGGGATGTCGCGCGTAGAGTGTGAGCTGGAGGACCTGGCGTTCGAGATCTTGCAGCCCGTGCAATATGCCTGGGTCCGCGATCAGATGGAGGCCGAGAAAAAGCAGTGGGGGGCTTATGTGGAGAAGGTCTGTGAGATTCTGCGCCGCGAGATGGCGGTCATCGGCCTGAAGCGTGTGGAGGTCTCTGGGCGCATTAAGCACCTGTACAGCTTCTACAAGAAGATTCTGCGCGCGGCTGGCCTGCCGACGCAGCCAAGCCTGCTTGGTACCGAGAGGCTGGAGGACTTGAAACGCGGCCTGGATCTCAATCAGATCCATGATGTGATTGCCTTCCGTATTCTGGTGGAGACTACCCAGGATTGTTATCTGGCCTTGGGCCATGTCCATAGCCTCTGGAAGCCTAAAGAGGGCCGCATTAAGGACTATATTGCCAATCCCAAGCCAAACGGCTATCAGGCCCTCCATACGACGGTCTTCTGCGTCGACGAGCAGTTGGTGGAGATTCAGATCCGCACCTTTGAGATGCACCAGATCGCCGAGTACGGCGTGGCCATGCACTGGCACTACAAGGATGCGGGGGACCGCGCTTCTCCTTCGGCCAAGGAGCTATTGACCTGGCTGCGCCAGCTGGCTGAGTGGCAGCGCGAGCTGCGAGCTTCGCAGAGCGGCGCGCCTGAGCCTCCTGAGACGTCGCGCAGCGATCCGTTCTCGGAGCAGATCTTTGTCTTCACTCCCAAGGGGGAGGTCAAGGATCTGCCGGTCGGCTCAACGCCGATCGATTTCGCCTATCGCATCCATAGCGAGATCGGCAATCACTGCGCCGGTGCCCGCATTATTACGGAGATCGGCGAGGGCGAGGGCGAGCGGCTGGTTGCGCGCATGGTCCCCCTCGACTACGAGCTGAAGAATGGGGAGATCGTCGATATTACAACGAGTCGCACGGCCCACCCGAGCCGCGACTGGCTCAATTTCGCACGCACGGCCACGGCCCGCAGCCATATTCGCCGTTATCTAAAGGCCCACGAGCGCGATATCAATATCCAGATCGGGCGGGAACGCCTGGATCGCGAGCTGAAGGCCCTCGGCCTCCGCGGACTGGAGATGTTGACAGAGGATCTGCAGGATCGCTTGCTCGAGGAGTACAATGCTCAGCGCGAGCAGCGGGAGCCACGCCTGGCTTCCTTTGAGGATCTGCTGGCAGCCATTGGCAGCGATAAGATCCGCCAGCACTGGGTGGCGGTGCGCCTGGGCGAGTATCTGCAGATCCGCGACCGCGATCGCGATGGACGTGAGCGTGAGAACGGCGCTCATCAGGAGGAGGAGCCGCTGCTGTCAACGAGCAGCTCGAAGGAGTCCCCCCCAGCGGTCAATCTCTGCGTCGATGGGGTCTCTGGCCTGCTGACTCGCCTGGCTAATTGCTGCTGCCCTCTGCCCGGCGATGCCATTGTGGGCTTTATCAGCCGTGGCCGCGGCGTGATTGTGCATCGGGCCGATTGCTCTAATATCGCCCGCTACCGCGAGCATAGCGGAGAACGTTTGATTGCCGTGAGCTGGGCCGGGGTGGAGCAGTCACACTATCTGGCGCCGATCGTGGTGACGGCCCGTGATCGCCCGGGCCTGATGCGCGATATCGCCGGCGCCATCGCTGAACTGGGCATCAATATGGCGGCTCTGTCTACTCATACGAATGGCTCGCGCGAGTTGGCGGTGGTCAATGCAACGCTGGAAATCGAGAGCCTGGAGCAGCTCCAGCGTGTCATTGCCCGGCTTGAGCGTGTGAAGGATGTGCTACAGGTGGGACGCGATTTGAAGCGCACGCGCCGCCACTAAGGCTGGCAAGGCGCTGCTCCTGCTGCCGCTGCGGTGGACTCTCTGGGAGACTACTCGCAGGTTTTCCTCCTCTTCTCTTCAAACATTTCCTTTCTCACCTTTCCCCGTAGGCAAGGTGGGGCGAGGACGCTCCGCCTCTCTACTCTAGCCAATGGAGACGCAGGGCGCTGACTATGGCCTCAATCCGGGTGCGAGTTTTGAGCTTGCGCTTGATGGCCTGAATGTCTGCTTTGACGGCCTCGTCGCTGAGTGCAAGCTGCTGAGCGATGACGCGGGTGCTGGCGCCGCTGCTGAGGAGCTGCAGAATCTGGCGCTCGCGTGCTGTGAGCGGCGAGTCGGCTCGGCCTCGATCCTGGGGAAAGCGGGCTTCGAGGCGTGTGCCCTGTCTGAGGGCGCTCTGGATTGTCAGACTGCCGCCGGCTCGCTGGACGCGCTCGCGCATCAAGTAGAGTCCAAGCTGGTGCTGAAGGCCACCCTCGCGTCGCTCTGGCGCTGGCGCAAAGCCCTTCCCGTTGTCTTCGATACTGACGACGAGCGCCCCATCCTGATGCTCTATGCTGATGGTGACATGGCCGGCCTGCGCGTGCTTGCGCACGTTATTGAGCGCCTCTTGCACGAGATGGAAGATTGTCGATTCCAGGGTACGAGGGAGGGTAAGCGGCTGCTCTATCCTCTCCTCCAGGGTGATGGCCGGCTCGGCCCGCTTGAAGTCTTCCAACAACGAGCGCAGGGCCAGCTCAAAGCTGACCTCACCGAGCGGTGCAGGGGCCAGGGTCGCAATGGTTTCGCGCAGACGCTCCAGGCTCTGCTGCAGTTGCTGCTGAGCCTCGGCCAGCGCGCGTTTGGCTTCCTCCGGCTGGCTCTCCAGCCAGCGGCTGGCGACCTCTAGCTGATGAAGGATGTGGGCCAGTTCCTGGGCCAGGCCGTCGTGGAGAATATGGGCAAGACGCGCTCGCTCTTCCTCGATGGCTCCTTCTGGCGGCGGCTGGGGTCTGGGTGCGGTAGCCACCGCTGCAGCGCTGCTGCGACGTCGATGGGGCCGGCTCTCAGTTGCCTGCTCATAGACGACTGCCTCTACGGGAGAGAGAACGCCAGACAGGGAGCGCGCGAGCAGTGTCAGGCAGAGCTGAAAGAGATCGCTCGTGAGCAGGAGAGCAGGCTCACCCTGTTGGGCGGCTGACTGTCTGCCGTGGCGGCTGGCGAAGCAGAGGACCAGGAGGCCGCTGGCAGGTTGGTCAGCTTCGCCAAGGGGACAGAGGAGCAGAGGCCCGGCGGCACGGCTCCAATGGCATTCATCGGGCAGGGCCTGCGGCTCTTGGTGGATGGAGGGGATGAAGCGCGGGGTCCGTGCACGCATGACACTGCCGAAGAGGCCGCTCAGGGGAATGAGATCAGGAGTGCTTGCCTGTTGCTGGCGGTCGTTCTGAGGAAGAGGGCGCGACGGCAGACGGCCACTGCTCGCCAGGAGCCGTAGATGCTGGGAAGCTTCCTCGTTGAGGAAGAGCAGGCCGCACCGGGCGGCGCTGCCCTGGCGCAAGAAGTCAAGGAGCAGGCGCCGCCCTTTTTCTGCGGACAGGCGTTGAAGGCGCTCGATGATCTCTAGAAGCCGCTCCGCTCTGAGCATTGGAGGTCTCTCTTGATGGGCTGTGTGGTGAAGAGCAGACGCACTCGCTGGCGGGGTTCGTCCAGTATTGGCCGCTGTTGTGGTTTTTTGCGGTGCTCTTGCTCTTACCATACCCAGGGGATACAAGCTATGTCTTCCTATCTTAAGAGGAAGCCTCTCTTGTGCACAGTGGGTAACCGTAGCCGTCGGCGGTACAGGATGCGCTGCTCTGGCTAGGAGGGGCCTTTTGGAAGTCTGGTCGCGGGCGAGGCGCCGCCGGAAGCAGCCGGGCGGCTGGTCTGGGCGCGAAGGGCGGCAATTTCGGCTTCGGTCAGCGGGCGCCAGGCGCCGGGCGGTAAGTCACCCAGGGTCAAGGGGCCAATGGCGACCCGTTGCAGCTCCAGGACAGGGTGGCCAAGGCTGGCCAGCATGCGCCGGATCTGGCGTTTTCGTCCCTCATGCAGGCGTAGCTCTAGCCACGTGCCGGCGGCGGTTCTGCGTAGCTGCCGTACGCCAACAGGGGCGGTGCGATAGAGGTGGCCATCATCTTCCTCGATCACTACTCCCTGCCGTAGCTGTTGCAGCGTGTTGGGCGAGGGATGTCCTCGTACAAGTGCGTGATAGCGTTTCTCTGGTGAAAAGCGGGGATGCATCATATGCAGAGCAAACTGGCCATCGTTCGTCAGCAGCAGCAGACCTGTGGTCTCCAGGTCGAGCCGCCCCACGGGATAGAGGCGCAGACGGCGCAGCTCCTCGGGCAGGAGGTCGAGCACTGTGGGCCGTCCGTGGGGGTCACTGACGGTGCTGACGTAGCCCGCTGGCTTATGGAGCATGAGATAGAGATGGCGCGCCGGCGCCTGGATGGGCCGACCGTCGACGGTGATCCTATCTCGCTCGGGATCTATACGTGTCGCTGGCGTGGTCACGGTCTCCCCATTGACCTGTACCCGCCCGCTGAAGATGAGTGCCTCAGCATGGCGGCGCGAAGCAACACCGGCGTGTGCCAGAAAGCGAGCGAGCCGCTCTTTGTCTGTTGATGCGCTCATAGCGACTGCTTGCCTGCCATACAGATGCCGCAACGCTTGGCGCGGCAGGTTTCTTGATAGATATGGTGTAGGCCCTGTTGCTGACAGGCGAGCCGCGGCTCGGTGGGGAGTAGGAGCTGCCGAGACATGGCTCGTGTGACCTGGTTGGAGGGCAGGGCTGGATACGAGTGATAGAGACGCCGGGCCTGGTGAGCAAGAACCTCGTTTCCCTCGATCAGGGCGACGGCGCAGGCAAAGGGCAGGACAACGTTGCAGATGAGAATATCGCTGCGCGCCCTGCTGAGGGGCGCCAGGGAGGCCCGCAGCTCGGCGATCGCTCGTTGGGGTCTCGCGTTGTGCAGGGCGGGCTGTAGCGTGGCCCAGGCGCCCCTTGTAGACTTTGACCAGCGGGCTACCAGTAGGCCCAAAGCCCGAAGCCGCGCCGCATCCAGCGGGGGCGGCTTCGACGCTCGCCCCTCTGGTTCAGGCAGAGTGGTTGTGAACCCAAGCAGGAGCTGACCGCAGGCGCGGAAAAAGCGACGATCGCGCCCGTAGCCCAGACCCTCGGCCAGCGCTGTGATCAGGCAAACGTCGTAGGCAGAGAAAGGGGGATGGGCTTCTGCCTGATGCAGGGCTGCAACGAAGCTGGCGGCCTTCTCTTCAAAGCGCAGGGTCCCGGCTACGGTCAGCAGGTGTGCACGTTCAGACGCTGTCATCTGCGGCCAGAGGCGTTGGCAGGGCCAGCGTGCTGAAGAGCCATCGGCGGCCAGAGGGTGCAGTGGCAGATCGACAGGCGTGATCACTGCGTCGTAGAGAGAGCAGACCGGAACGAGGCTGCCATCCTGACGGCGCGGAGGTGTGGTTTGATCGCAAATCAGCACGACATGGAGAATCACGTCGTTGTAGCGGGCGTCACGATGATGACCATGCCCCTGCCAGTCGCTGGCGCGCACGTGCAGCTCAACATCGCCGACAAGCTCCCGTCTTCCATCGTGGAGGACGGCGTCGCGCACATCCGGCCCGCAGCGGCCACCGGGGCGCCCTGGGAAGAGCAAGAGCAGAGAACCACCCTGACTCAAAGGGAGCAGCGCCCCGGGCTGGAGGGCCCACCAGCGACGTGCCACCTCGTCCTCGCCAGGGTCGCTGCCTGCCTCAGTGACCACTTGCGAACTCCACATCTCTCTCTCCAATGCTATAGATCTGTCTCTTTGCAGCCTCTCTTCCTCTTCCATAACAGCCTTTCTCTGCCTGCTCTCTTGTGTTCTCTCCTGGGAGGGGAGACGGTCCAGGCAGCGTCGTCAACCCGCCAGTGAAGTGAACTCAGCGAGCCTCAGTCTGCTCCCCCTCGATCCCACCCGAGGCTGACTGGGTGACAGATGTTGCGTCCCCTGGCTCCTCCTGCTCGCTGGCTTGCTGCGTGGTATCCTCCTCCGTAGCCTCCGGGATGGCGCTCTCTGCTTGCTCCGCCATTTCTTGATGGGCAGCTGTTGTTGCTTCCGCTGTCTCCGCTGCTTCCTCAAGAGCCAGGTTCGCTGCTGAAGCGTCCTGATCTGCTGCCTTCTCCTCTGCTTGCTCTTCCGCAGCGGCGGAGATTGGCGGAGCGTCTGGGGTGGTCAGCGCTACCTCGTTGGGTGCCGTAGTCTCCGAGGAGGTTGTCGGCTCAACCTCGCTGGGGGCCGACTCTTCTGTGCTCGGGGGCGCTTCGCTTGCCTGAGTGGGCGGCATCGCCTCGACCTCCACGGGTTGGGAGGTCTCTATTGCCTCGGTCTGGAGCAAGATCGCGGGCGAGGCTGTCTCTGTTGGCGCAAGTAGCTCTTTCTCCTGGGGGAGTGCCGACTCAGGATCTGCCTGCGTCTCCTCTGAGGGGGGGCTGGCTGCCGATGCCGCTGTCTCCGAACGGGACTCAACCGTCGTGGGTGGAGCAGGAAAATCCTCCTCTGCGGTGCCAGCGGGCGCGTCTGTCTCGCTGGTGCTGTCAAGGGCAAGCTCGCCCTGTAGCTCGTGCTGACTCACTGCCTCTGCTGGTCGGTTGAATGCCCCGCTCTGGGCAGGGGCCGATGCCTGGTCCGCTGCGGGGGCGATCGCCTGGGCCCAGTGCTCAACCTCGCGCGCCGTTGTCTGGGCCACCTCAGCAGCATGGCTGGCCTGGGCCACCGCTTGCTCAACCTCGGCCAGTTCCTGGACGAGATGGCGACCTGACGGCAACAGCTCAAGGCGAGCCGCTGCCAGGGCAGCTCGCTCAATCGCCAACCGGGCGGCCTCCTCGGCGGCCTCTGCAGCCGCCCGCGCCTCGCGCACCAGTTCAGCAGGTGAGGCGGGCAGCAATGAAGAGGCGAGCACGGCTGGCGTCATGGGGGAGAAATCTGCCTCGCCATCGTCGCCCTCGGCCTCGGGTAAGTCGGGAGGCTCGTCAAAGCCGTACAACGCTGCCTGGTGGGGGCGCTCAGCCGCAGGTGGTGCTGACGCTGACGAAGCCTGGCGAGCCTCCATTGCTGAAGATTGCTGCAGGCTGGTCTGCTCCGCTACGGGGCGCTGCGAACGGGCATCCTCCCCGGCGACATGGGCTGCAGGAAGCTCGCTCAGCGACTCCTGCGACGTCGGGCTGACGTTGCTCTCGCCTGCGGCCAACTGACTCACCCAGTCCGGTTCACTGCGCGCTCCAGGCTCCGTATCCTGATCCTGATCAAAGGTGAGCCAGGCGCTGATTTCCGGTTCAGACGCAGCTGGAGTCTGGTCGATGGTCCTCTCGCCAGCATCCTTTGCCGCATCTGCCGGCGCAGACGAGGAGGGGCCAGACCGACCCCAGCCTGCCCGGAGCTGTTCCTCGCGACGCCCCTCCTCGAGGAGCAGATGCGTCAAAGCCTGCAACTCGCTGAGCACCGCACTTCCACTGGCTATCTCCCCGGCCTCTGCTGAGGCTCCCGTTGCCGCGGCTGGCTTCATATCCTGTCCTGTGGAGCTCTCTGCCCCCGCGGTGCTGGTGGTGGCCGTCTCAGCCTGGGCAGCCTGGGGTTGGGAGGCCGAACCTGGCTCGCGCTCACTCAGCGCTTCCAGGGTCTGCAGCTGCTGGCGTACGAGCACAAGCCGTTCTTCGAGGCGTTGCAGACGAGCAGTCCGCTTTTCTAAGCGGGCCTGGGCCCGATTCAAACGCTCGACCGCTTTCGCGCGGGCGGTCTGGGCCTTCTGCAGGCGTTGAAGCAGGCGACGCTCGCGTTTACGCAGCTTCTTTGTCAGATCGACCAGAGCCTCTTGTGGCCCTGCCTCATCGTGGTCAGATGGCACCTGCGTCATGGCGCTCTTCTCTCCTCTTGTCCTCTCTTCTCTGAGACTGCTAACTGCCGCTGGATGAAAACAGGCAAAGAAGCGAACGCCCCTGCGCCCTCAGCCAGGTCTGGCCTGGCGTGGCCTGGCTGTGCTGGCGCCGGTCGGACAATCCGCCGCTCTTTCTGGAGTCAACTCATCCATCCAGCCCTCTGTCCACCGGACACACGATCAATCAAGCTGCCTGCCTCGCCGCTACCTCCCTATCTCACTTTGCTTGCTTGTTTGCTTGCTTGCTTGCTGCGCCCGCGGCGCTCCTGCGGCGGCTGGTGAAGGGGAGGGGGTCGCTTCGCGGGCCGGAGACTGGCCGGCCCTGCCTGAGTCGAGCCAGGATCTGCTTGTGGTTATGAGCTGACGAATAGTCGATGAGTACGAGTGAGTGTATAAGTGAGTGAGTGCCCCACCCTCCTTTCGGAGAGGATAGCGCATCGTCTCCGAGATTGCAAGAGACCTCTTCTGGAGGCTACCGCGCTGGTAAATCTGGGGGAGAACCAGACAAGACAGAGACAGCCATTCTGCCAGACAGGGCAGAGAGGAACAGGCGAATAGGCGAGAGCTGTTGACAAGCCCAGGCTTTCACACTGTCCAGTCGGCTCTGCCCCTGCTGGATGGAAGCTAGTGAAGACCGCGGACCCGCCCGCTCCGATACCAGGCGAATGGCCAGCGCCAGACCATCAGGAGCACCAGGACAGTGAAGAAGACTACCAGCGAGAACGTCAGAAAAGCGTCAAGTGGTACAGGATGCATGCGCTCGACGAAAAGCCAGCGCATGGCCATGGCCACTGGCCAGGAGATAATCCAGGCGCGTAGCGTGTAGAACGTCATGAGGCGCGCGCTTGTCTCCAACTTGCGACGGTAGACGCCCAGCCAGGGGGCGACCAGAAACCAGCCCAGCATGAAAGGCAGGGCCACCGTCACGATCTGAGAAAGGAGCGCCCCGCCATTCAGCTCATGATGGCTCGTCAGGCCAAAGAAGGCAAACAGTAGGAAAACAAGCACATCCCCAACCACCAGGTTGGCCACATAGCCAGGCGTCGTCTTCAGGGGAGCAGGAGACGACCCCGGCGACTGCTGGCCAGGCTCTTCGAGGTTTCTCTCCGTTGCTGCCATTACGTTGTTACTCCTGAACAATCTATGTCAAAGATCATATCACAAGGAATAGGAAAGAGGGACCCGACTCTTGAACGAGGGTGGGTCAAGCCTCTCTTCCAGAGCTACCGCGGTGGCAGCTACTCGTGTTGCGCTTCGTGCTCACGCACCAGCTCCTCAACCGCGGCCAACTCGGTACGCACCGCACGAATGCGCAGCGCAACGAAAGCCAGATAAGCGAACAGCCCGGCCCATACCAGGGCATAGGCAATGACCATATAGACCATCTTGTCAGAACCTCCTCTTCCTCGACCCTGGCTCCGTGCCAGGCGGCCAGACAGACAAATAGGCGGAGAGAGAGGGAGAGACTGCGAGTCGTAGTCGTAACTGATGAGCCAGGAGCACCAGTGCTCTGCCCGTCTCCCTTAATCAACGGCCTGCAGGCGGGCGCGCAATCGCCACGACAGGTGCTGGAGGCGTACCAGCTGATAGAGTTGGATGAGCAGCACGCAGTAAAAGAGCGTGAAGCTGACCAGGGCGAGCATCAGGACCAGCACGACCGAAGGTGGCAGGGCGCCGGGGGTGCCGATCTCCGCTGCGGGGTGGAGGGTCCGCCACCAGTTCACCGATTCATAGATGATAGGGACATCGATCACACCCAGGATCGCCAGCACCGCGCCGGCGCGTGCACTCGTAGACGTTTTGCCGAGGTAGCTACGCAGCATCAGATAAGCGACATAGAGGAACCAGAGAATGAGGCTTGTCGTCAAGCGAGCGTCCCAGGTCCACCAGGTGCCCCAGGTCGCGCGGCCCCAGAGTGAGCCAGTGACCAGCGTCAGGGTTGTAAAGACTGCACCGGCCTCTGCCGCAGCCAGAGCCAACCAGTCCCAGCGCTCGTCTTCGCGCCACAGATAGACGGCCCCTCCGAGAGCCACAATCACGAAAGAGAGCATAGCCAGCCAGGCTACTGGCACATGAAAGTAGAAGATGCGCTGTGAGAGGCCCTCGATTGCGTCGGTAGGGGCATAGAGAAAGATCGCCCAGATGGAGACCATTATGCCCACGAATGCCAGAGCGCCCAGCAGTAACGAGGCAATGGGCAGGGGCGGCCTTCTCACCGGAGCGGTGGCCTCCTGGCGGGCCGTGCCCGTCTTATTGATCACAGCCATAGGTTCCGTTCCTCCTGGCGGGTTCCTGGCCCGCCATCCCTCATCAACAACAGCTCGCTCACGCTTCAGTTACTCCTCAATGACATAGGAGAAAGTCAAGAATGCCAGGCTGAGAAAAATCACATCGAAAGCGGCCAGCAGTCCCAGCCAGGGAGGCTCGTTCGGAGCTGCGATCATCAGCGCTCCCGTGGCCCGCACCGCGGCGATCACAACTGGCACAATCAACGGAAAGACTAGCAGCGGCAGCAGTAGCTCGCGAGCGCGCGTGGCGGCGGTCATGGCCGAAAAGAGGGTGCCGATGGTGGCCACACCGAGCGTACCGAGCAGGACGATCGGGAGCAGCTCGCCGCTGAAGAGCGGGACTGAGAAGAGCGCGGCGAAGATGGGCAGAGCAACCAGCTCGACAATACCAATGAAGAGCAGGTTGCCGAGCAACTTCGCCAGGTAGATAGCACGGCGGTCCACCGGACAGAGCAGCAGACGATCCAGAGAGCCGCCCTCGCGCTCGGCAGCAATTGTACGCCCCAGGCCGAGCAGGCTGGCGAAGACAAAGGCCACCCAGAGAGCGCCGGGGGCGACAGCAGCTCGATTCTCAACGCGCAGATCAAAGGCGAAATTAAAGATCACAAAGACCAGCAGGGCGAAGAGCCCCATCCCCAGCCAGGTTTGCTTACTGCGCAACTCGTAACGGATATCTTTGCCGAGAATGGCCAACACCTGGCTGCAAAAGAGGCGTAGCGCACTCAGCCTGCTCATCAACCAACCACCTCCTGATAGGCCCGGCGCACCTGAGCCAGCTCCAGGCCAGCCGCGGCCTCCTGGTAGACGATCCGTCCCCCTTTGAGCATGACCAGGTGGTCCGCCTCCTGCAGAGCAAACTCAGGTCGGTGGGTCGTCAGGATCAGCGTACCACCATCGGCCATATGCTCAGCCAGCAATGCAGACAGGAGGGCCGTGCCGGCCTCGTCCAGTCCTGTTTCGGCCTCATCCAGCAGGAGCAGGCGCGGCCTGTGTAGCAGAGCGCGGGCCAGGGCCAGGCGTTGCAGCTGGCCGCGTGAGAGGGAGCCAACGCGATCGTGCGCGCGCCGGGCCAGGCCGACCCGTTCCAGAAGTGAGAGCGCTCGCTCGCGTCCTCTGGCTACCCCATACATCCGCGCGAAGAAGAGCAGATTTTCCAGAGCGGTCAGCTCCTCATAAAGATAGGGCTGATGGGCCACCAGGCCAACCAGCCGCCGCACCGCCTGGGCATCGTGTACACAGTCCAGGCCAGCCACCAGGGCTTGACCTGCTGTAGGGCGCGTCAGGCACGCCAGGATACGCAGCAGCGTTGTCTTGCCTGCCCCGTTGGCGCCCAGCAAAGCGAGCCGCTCGCCGGCCCACAGACTCAGATCGATCCCGCGCAGCACCGGGCGAAAGGCAAAACTCTTGCTCAGCCCCTGAATCTCCACCAAAGGCCGGCCTGCCTCCTCTCTCCTGGATTCCTGGGCCAGAAGGGACTGCTCTCCACTGCCCTGATCAGACGCTCGCTTCCTTACTCGCTCGTCGCTGCCAGTGTATGTCATCCTGCTCCGCTTCTCTTCTGATCGTATCCTAGTAAGCCTATCTGGCTGGTGCCCTGCTCTCTCCATCAGCCAGGCCGTTCGGCTCCATCAGCCTGGCTGCCATCATGACACAGGGCGGTTGGTCCAGCCAGACTGCGATGGAACAGCCGCGCGTGATTTCTGCGCCTCAGCTTTTCTCTGGACGACGTTTAGCGTGGGAGGATGAGCGCGAACTCTCGACGGCCTGGCGCTCCTTCGCTCCGCTGCGGCGCTCCTTCTCCTGCTCAAGGCTCATCAGCACGCGCAGGCGCTCTTTGATCCTGGCTCGCTCTTCGGTGTACTCCGCCTTCTTAAGCTGTCCCGCCTCGAAAGCCTTATCCAGCTCCAGCAACTGGTGCAGGAGGCGCTCCTGCTCGCTGCTCTCGGCCTCATTCTTGCTGCGAGCGTGGGGTGCCGCTGCCTCTGGGCGCGTGCTGGAAGAGCGCTTCTGGGCATGTTGGCGACCCTGACGCCTGGCCTCGCGCCTGCGCTGGAAGAGGTTGTAGAACAGCGAGGACAGGACGATGATCACCAGCATCACTAGCACGCCGCCAATCAGCCAGACCCAGGTTGGAACCAGGAGCAACCCACTGTTTTGGCTCTGGCCGCTGCCCAGCGGCAGGCCCTGCATCTTGATATGAACCTGGTCGCCGCTGCGGAAATTCTGGTTCTGCAGCAGCAGGTAGGGGTGGCTATTGGCTGTCATCAGGCCCTTGGAAGGCAAGGCGCCCGAGCTCGCCTGCAGGGCGGGAGGCGTCAAAACCGAGAGCTGAACCGTTGGGTAGAAGAAGGTATAGGCAAAATCGTAGCTGCTGCTCTGATAAGGCACCTCGAATGAGAAAGAAAATTGCGTCTCGCCCGGCGGTACCGCCGCATCGCTGGCGAAACCACCTGCAACCTGTACAGCCTCGACGCCGTTGAAGCCCTGGGCCAGGGTCACGTTGCGCGCGCCCTGGGGCAACGAGAAGAGCAGGGCATTGGGGCGCCCCTGGCTGGCATTCAGCGATCCCACATAGGTCGTCTGCCCTACATTCTGGAAAAAGTAGATTTCCGAAACCGTGAACGTCCCCTTGCTGGCATCCGGCTCATGAACCAGAATCGTGGCCTGGACCACGGCCAGATTCGCGCTGTTACTGGTGGCATCGTAGACTGTTAGCTCAATCTGCTGTACTGCCTGCTTACTAAGATCGACCAGATCAGAGACATATTGAGCCCCCTGGTAGCGGGTGTAGACCGCGTACTTGAGCGTGCTGGAAGTGGCCAGGCCGGTGAAGAGAAAGGCCCCCTGGCTGTCGGTCTTGAGGGTGGTCAGGTCGCGAGCCGAACCATCCTGGGCCATTTGCAGTGTCACGCTTTGTCCCGCTACCGGTGCCTTGTTATGCGTCCCGTTGACCAGATGACCGCGGATCGTGCCCGTGCCGGCGCTGCTCGCTGCCCGGGTTGGAGCTGCTGGTAGCAGGAGCCAGGCCAGTGAAAGGAACGAGAACAGGAAGGCCAGCGTGGTCAAGATAAGGCGACCAGGAGCAGGGCCACTGCTGCTAGATACCGTTGCTTCTTCCGACATCTTCCTCCCTCAACAGACGCAATCGCTCTTCGATCAGGGCATCCAGTTCCTTTTCGCGCGTATGGCGCTCCTTGATAGCGAGCAGTGCGCGCCGCAGATAGCGCTCGCGCAAGGAGCGATAGTCAGCTTCCGTCAAATTGCCAAGTTGATATTCCAGCTCAACCTCATGGAGGGCAGCACGGGCTGCCGTCTCCTCTTCAGAAGGAGCCACAGCGGGTGATGGGACGGCGGTCAAGTTTCCCCCTCCCTCCAGAGAAGCGTCTACCTGGTGGCTCGTTGGGCGTACCAGCGGGTAGAGCACCAGGGCCAGGGCCAGCAGTCCGAGCGGGACAGCTAAGAGCAGAGCCAGCGGCGAACCAGGAAAAACCATCAGAACCCCCTCTGTGCAGGCGACGGCAGGAAGAGCGGATCATCGGCGGCCAGCTCAGCCTCCAGCTCCGCGCGATAGCGTTCCAGCTCCTCGTCAGGCACCGCTTCGGAGGGCGCGCTCTCCGCCGGAGCCGAAGCTGGGGGAGAAGCAGCCGCCCGCCGCTGACGCCACTCGCGCAGGACCAAGAAGATCAATACGGCGCCGCCCAGAAGCATGGCTGGTGGAATCAGCCAGACAAGGAGACTGAAGCCCTGGCGAGGCGGATTCCAGAGGATTGTCTCCCCATAGCGATCCACAAAATACTGGATCACCTGCTGCTCTGAGCGGCCCTCTTGAAGTTGTTGGCGGATGACCGCGCGCATCTGCTGCGCCAGCTCTGAAGGTGAATCCTGAACCGATTCGCCCTGGCAGACGGGGCAGCGCAGCTGAGAAGCCACCTCAGCCACCCGTTGATCCAGGGTGGTTGCCCGTGGATGAGAGAGGTAGACAGACCACCAGACAAAGGCGATGGTCACCACGAGCAGCAGCCCCAGCGCTGGCGCCAGCGCGCGTAGCGGCAGGCGTCTCATTGGCTCACCTCCTCCTCTGACTTCGCCGCCAACTGCAAGTCTGCTGAGCCTGGCGTGAGCATGGTTGCAGCGCGCTCACGGTCCTGAGCCGAGGCAGCGACCGCTCGCTCCTGGCCCTGGTCGTCGGCTCCTGCTGCTGCGGAGCCTGTCGAAGCCTGAATGAGCGACCGGCCCGGAGAGGTCGCTCCCTCGGTGAGGGTGAGCGAATGCGCCAGGCGGCCCGAGGGCGAGCGCATGGGCGGCTCCGGCCACCAGCAGACCACGCCACCCAGGATCAAGACCAGGCCGCCCAACCAGACCAGGACCGTCAGCGGATTCACATAGATGTGAACGGTCGCCTGCGCCGCTCCCTGCCAGTCCTCCAGGAAGACATAAAGATCTGTCAGCCCGTAGGTCGTAATCGAGATCATGCTGGCCGGCTGATCGCTAAAGTTATGGTAGATCTGGCGCCCAGGGTAGATGTAGCGGAGGAGCTGGCCATGCTGCCAGATCTGAAACTGAGCCACCACCACGTCCTTCTCGGGATAGAAATTCTCAATATTGCCCAGATAGACCAGCTGGTAGCCAGCGATGCTCACCTGCTGACCTGGCTTCAGCGTGGCGTCGCTCTGCTGCTGGAAAAAGTGGGAGCCAATGACTCCGACAGCCACAATCAGCAGGCCGAGATGGACCAGGTAGCCCCCATAGCGGCGGCGATAGCGGGCAAAGAGCATCAATAGCGCGCGCAGATAGGACTCGCCGTGCCGGTGGCGGACCCGCACCCCACGCCATAGCTCGTACAAAATCGCGCAGCCAGTGAAGCTACAGACTGCAAAAGCCACATTTGCCCACAGCGACGGTACTCCAAGGAGGGGCAGAATAGCGGCACAGAGAGCAGCCAGCAAGGCAGGAGGGCCCAGATTGCGACGCAGCGCCTGGAACGATGTGCGGCGCCAGGCCAGCAGTGGGCTGATCCCCATCGCCAGCAGGAGCAGCAAGAAGAGCGGGCCGGTCACCTGGTTATAGAAAGGCGCCCCAACACTCATCTCCTCATGGCGCACAGCTGCCGAAATCAGGGGGAAGAGCGTCCCCCAGAGGGTTGCGAAGGCGATACCGACCAGCAGCAAATTATTCACCAGAAAGATCCCCTCGCGGGAGACTACCGAGTCAAACTCCTGCTCAGCGCGCAGGCGGGGCAGGCGGAACAAGAAGAGGCCCAGGCTGAAGGTGATCACCAGCGCCAGAAAAGCCAGGAAATAGGAGCCAATAGTCGAATAGGCGAAAGAGTGGACCGAGCTAATAATACCGCTGCGCACCTCGAAGGTGCCAAAGATCGACAGGGCGAAAGAAGCGATCACCAGGGCCAGATTCCAGACCTTCAGCATACCGCGGCGCTCCTGCACCATTGTCGAGTGCAAGAAAGCCGTCGCCGTCAGCCAGGGCAAGAGGGCCGCATTCTCCACTGGGTCCCAGCCCCAATAGCCGCCCCAGCCGAGCACATGATAGGCCCACCAGGCGCCCATCAGCAGGCCGGCGCTCTGGATTGTCCAGGCTGCCAGCATCCAGCGTCGAAGCGCTCGCAACCATTCGCTATCGAGCCGGCCCGTCATCATAGCCGCCACCGCAAAAGCGAAGGGTAGCGAAAAGCTCATATACCCCATCAGCAGCAGCGGTGGATGCAGCAGCATGCCCGGGTCCATGAGCAGCGGATTCAGGCCCACGCCATCGGCGGGAGGATGGGCAAGGCGGACAAAAGGGCTGGAGACCGTCGCCAGCACCACCAGGAAAAAGGTCTCGATGGCCATCAGCGTCGCCAGGACGTAGGGGACGAGGGCCGCGGGCGCGCGGCGCGAGGTCAGCACGAAGAGGGCCGAGAACAGCGCCAGCGTCAATGCCCAGTAGAGCAGCGAGCCCTCCTGACCGCCGTAAAAAGCCGCTGTCACATAGTACCAGGGCATGCTCAGGCTAGAATGCTGTGCCACATAGCTCACACCGAAATCGTGCAGCAGGAACGAGGCTATCAACGCTCCAGAGGCCAGTAGCAGGAAAGCCGCAACCGCGAGCGTTGCTCGTCGCGCGCTTGCCACCAGCACCTCGCTCTGCCGTAAAGCCCCGATCACCGCCGCCACCGGCGTATAGATCGCGAAAAGCAGCGCTAACAGAATAGCGCTCGCGCCCAGATCAGAAACGTACACAGCTCTCTTCTCCCTCGGAAACACTCCCACAGGCGGGCCGTCTCTCAAGCAAGCTGCCATTGTGGTAGGCAGAGAAAGCAGAGATCAGCCAAAGGATCACGTATAGCCATGCCGCCGCGAGAGCCAGCCGGCCTCAACTGTTGCCGGGCGTTGGCGTTGCGGCCTGGAACTTCGACGGGCACTTCGCTAAGAGTGTCTGGGCCTCGAAAGTGCCCTGGCCGTGATAGTAGCCCTCGACCACCACCTGGATGCCCGCCCGGAAAATATCAGGGACCACGCCGCTATAGACCACTGGCAATGACTGCTGATTGTCCGTAATCACAAAGCTCAGCGTCTGATCGTGGCGTTCGATCGAGCCGGGCTGTACCACGCCCGCTACTCGTACCGCCTGGCTACTGCAGGTTGTACAGTGTTTCAACTCGGCGATTGTCATATAGTAGACAGCGCTGGTGCGCGTATTTGCCACAATCAAATAGATGACAGCCGCAGCGATTGCCAGGCCAGCGACCAGTAGGCCAGCCGGAAAGCGCCGGCGCCGGCGCACTGAAGCCTGGACGGTATCCTTCTCAGTCTGAGTAGAAACGACAGCCGACTGCACGAAAGGAACCTCCATCCAACTGGAAGGCGAGCCTGACCCACGGGCAAACCGGCCCGCCCGTCTCTCTCGTTCGTACTTCCTGTCATACGCTTGCCCTCGCCGCTTATGCGCTCACTGAGCGTGCCCTCTCCTCTGGCTGTCGGGGTGCGACAACCGGGGCATCGCGAGAGGAGCGGAGCGGGCAGCCAGTCCTCTAACGACTGGTGAGGCTCGCCTCGAACAGAATATTGAGCAGGGCGCCGAGGGCGAAGACCACCAGGCCCAGGGCCAACATCAAGCGAGGAGCGACCTGAGCAAAGCGTGATGAGCGACGAGCCAGCCGGCGAATCGAACTTTGTCCCAGATAAAAGGCCAGCGCGAACAAAGCCAGCGCCAGCGCAATTTTCAAGCTCAGCGTCAGCAGATAAGGCAGACCGAGGCTCGTCTCCGTCAGGCGGTCCACCGTTAAAAAGGCTCCGCTCACCAGGAGCAGGCCGATGCAGCCATTGACCAGGCGCCTGAAGCGCGCCGCGATTTTCGCGGCCAGCTCAGGGGCGGGAGCAAGGCGCAAGGCCGGCTGGACCACCAGCAGATACATGGCGCTGCCACCGACCCAGGTAGCAGCGGCCAACGTATGGATCACCCGCATAATCAGCAGCAGCCCCTGCGGCAGCAGCGCCAGCAGCCAGTCCATAGCCAGCCTCTTTTATCCTCGTAGGTCACCTTCACCTTCCTGGTTTTCTTCCCTATCTGCCGGAGCAGAGGGTTTTTCTATCCCTCGCCTGGCGTCTGGACCCTCACACAGACGAGTGCCAGGCGTCTCTTAGGTCCTTAGTGGCTTAGTGGCTCAGCAGTCTCAGGCCCTGCTCCAGCAGCTGCAGCGTCAGCTCGCCCTCGTGCCAGCCCACAATCTTGCCTGTGCGGTCGATAAAGATCGTCGTTGGCAGATTGGCCACCCCGTAACTGATGGCCGTTGCGCCACTGCTATCGCTCACATTTGTATAAGTAATCCCGTGTGCCTGCAAGAAGCTCAGCGCATCGGTGCGATTGTCCTGGAAATCGAGGCCCAGAAAGACGATGCCCTGCCCCTGGATGCGCTGCCAGGTTGTCTGGAGGACTGGGGCCTCGCGCTGACACGGCTCACAGGAGGACTGCCAGACGTTGAGCACGATCGCCTGTCCTTTAAAATCGGCGAGAGCGACCGAGCCGTTGGAGCTGGTGCCTGGGGCCAGCAGGGGCAGGCGGAAACCTGGGGCCATCTTCCCCACCATTGGGCCACTGAAGCCCGCCGGAGCCGAGCCACCGCTCGTCTTCTGTCCTGGGGCGGGAGTCAGCAACTGCGACCAGAGCACGGCCAGAAGCGCCACATTCAACAGACTCACCACCACAAAAATTGCAATGCTGCGCTTTCGTCTGCGCCGTGCCAGGGCCAGCTCGCTGGCCGTCGCGGAGCTCTCGTTAACCGGTAGCGTTTCACTGCTCATCGGTGCCCTGTTCGTTTTGCGTGCAAGATGATGCCAGGCTAGATTATGAGGGTGCTGCCTGATAGCGGGCTTGCAATCGTTGACCCATACCTTACAATAGCCTGAATATCAAGGGCTGTCAAATGCGAGTGGCGGCGGGCACCAAACGCCTGCTCCTGTCGTGCACCCTTCACCGTGCGCGTGTCCGGCTGGGGGGCACCGAAACAAAAAAGGCGCCCTGAGAGCGCGTTGCTCTTCAGGCGCCTCCCTTGCGCTTGGGCCTCGCCCCGGGAAGCGGCTTCCTGGCCGTCACTGAGTGACTGGAGGGACCGACTTAGCCGCGGGCGCTCACCCGGCTCTGGGCGAAAAGCTCGATCATGGCCCGCTTGAAGGCGGGGAGATCGCGCGGACTGCGGCTACTCACCCAATTGCGGTCACGCACGACTTCCTGGTCAACCCAGTTGCCGCCAGCATTGCGGATGTCATCCTGGATCGTATGGTAGCTCGTTAAGGTGCGTCCGCGCACCAGTCCTGCCGAGACCAGCAGCCAGGGGCCATGACAGATAACCGCGATAGGCTTGCCGGCGGCGTCAATGCGCCGTACGAATTCCTGGGCCTCCCGCTGGACACGCAAGGCATCGGCGTTCAAGGCCCCGCCTGGCAGCAGGACGGCATCGAACTCGTCTGGGTTGGCTTGCTGCAGTGTCAGGTCGACTGGAAAACTGTCGCCCTTCTCGACGTGATTGACACCCTGGATCTGGCCCGCCTTGGGTGCCACGATAGCTGTGCGTGCTCCCGCTTCCTCCAGGGCCTTCTTTGGCTCACTCAGCTCAACCTGTTCAAAGTAATCCGTCGCCAGAATAGCCACACGCATGCCTTGCAGATTCGTCCCTTGCATCGATCGCAACCTCCTTTGTTTACAAAGGTCAACAAGCAAGAAAGACAACCGTTGTCAGGGCAAGGTCTTCCATTCAGACGCTGCCCTCTCCACCCACAGATACACGCAATGCCCCCCATGCAAGGAGACTCAGCCATTGGTGCGATGCGGACGGCTCGGCTAACGAGCTATGGGAGGGAACCACCCAGGCCCAGGTGGCTCGGCTGAAGCGGGCAAGAAAGCAGGCTGGCCAGGCTCACTGGCCTGGCCTAGCCCAGGCGCGGCAACTCTACCTTCGACCGCGCGCGGAAAATGATGCGGATTCCTGTTCCAGCGAAGTCGAACGCCTCGCGGAGACGATTTTCCAGGTAACGCTCGTAGCTGAAATGGAGGTAATCCGGGTTGTTCACGAAGAAGACAAAGGTCGGCGGGTTAACCTGAGCCTGCGTGGCGTAAAAGATCTTGAGTTGGTGCCCGTGGACCGCGACCGGATGATGGCGACGAATCGCCTCCTGCACGACTTCGTTCAGACGCGCCGTAGGAATGCGCACGAAGCGCCTGTCAGCAATCTCAATGGCCTTGCGCAGCAACGACTGAACGTGGTAGCCGGTTCTGGCCGACGCGAAGACCACCGGGGCATAGGGAATGAACTTGAGGCCCGCGCTCAACATCTTGCGGTACTCTTCGGCCTCGGCGATTTCCCGCGTCAGGCTGATGGGCTCGCCCCGGCGAGCGGCCCGGCGCTGCTCCTGGACGATATCCCACTTATTTACTACGACGATGATCCCTTTGGCCTGCTCGTGCACATAGCCCGCGATATGGGTATCTTGAGCCGCCAGTCCCTCGACGGCATCGATCAGCAGGAGGGCCACATCGCAGCGATCAATGGCACGCATCGAGCGTATCACACTGTATTTCTCGATGCCTGGTACAATGCGTCCGCGTCGCCGGATGCCTGCGGTATCGATGAGCACGAGCTTACGGTCCTCAAAGAGCAGCCCGGTATCGATCATATCGCGGGTGGTGCCGGGCACATCGCTCACAATAGCGCGCTCGTAGCCCAAGATGCGATTAAGTAGGGACGACTTGCCAACGTTCGGGCGCCCGACGATGGCGATGCGCACCTGTTCCGTCTCGTCCTCTTCGGCGTGCTCCTCGGGCGTTTCCGGCGGCAAAGACTCGACGATCTTGTCTAGCAAATCGCCTGTTCCCAGGCCGTGCAGGGCCGAGATGTCAATTGGTTCGCCCAGGCCCAGGGCATAGAACTCGGGAGCGTACTGGCGGTGGGTATCGTTATCAGCCTTATTGGCGGCCAGAATGACCGGCTTATTGGTGCGGCGCAGCAGGGCGGCCACCTCCTCATCGGCGGGGGTGATGCCTGTGCGCACATCGACCATAAAGACAATAACGTCGGCCTCCTCGATAGCCAGACGCACCTGGGAGCGTACATGCTCCATCAGATCGCCGCTGACCCCGCTCAAACCAACCTGGCCCGGAGGGGTCTCTTCACCGAGGGCCAGGCCACCGGTATCAATCAGCGTGAACTCCCGTCCATTCCAGTCAGTATCTCCATAAAGGCGGTCGCGCGTTGTTCCGGGCAGATCCTCAACAATAGCGCGCCGCTCACCGATCATGCGATTAAAAAACGTGGACTTGCCGACGTTCGGTCGGCCTACGATGGCGACAAGTGGCTTCATAGCCCCTACCACCCCTTTCTTGCGATCCCGCAGAGTAGTAAGTGAGAGAAAAAACAGCCTGGGTTTGATTATAACACAAACACCGAGTCGCTTTGAGTCCCTCTTTTTCGGCCCGAAGAGCAGTGCGATTCTTATTGCGATATGCTATACTGATACAGTTGGTATTCCACCTGGCGCAGTCAATTGAGATGGAAGAGAGGAAGAGCGAGCGAATAGAGGTCGGTTCTGGCGCCGGGGCAGGCTAAGCCAGCGACGGCAAAAGCGGTGAGCAGTTTATTCAGGCCGAGGGCAGGAGCAAGGACCTCCGAGGGGTGACCTCCTGCTGCTTGGCAGCAAAGGCAGGGAACACATGACTAAGAACCGCTTCCACTACTTTACAGATAGTGCCAAGCTAATCTTTGTCGAAGCGCAACAGTCGGCGGAAAGGTATCAGCAGACGTATATTGCTCCAGAGCACTTGCTGCTGGGGATAGCGAACGGCAAGGCAACGACTGCTTCCAGACTGCTCAATCGAGTAGAGATCGACCCGCTTCTGCTTCGAGCAGCGACGGAACGGGCGATTGCTGACCGGCTGGCAGCTCACCCTGATAGTGCTACGGACCAGTTTGGCCTGACCCAGGAGGCCAAGGAAGCTATCGAGCTGGCCGTCGAAGAAGCGAGTCATGAGCAGCGTGGTTTTGTTGGTAGTGAGCATCTCCTCCTGGCTCTGCTGCGTCAGCAGGGGACCCTGGCGGTCAACGTCCTGGAGCAGGCTGGCCTCAGCCTGGAAACAGTCCGTGCGCGGCTCCAGCGTCTGCGCCAGGAAGGGTACACCTCCGAACCCTGAGAGGCGGACGGAGCCGGTAAGGTTCGCAATCCAGAGGAGCAGGCCCGCCCGGCCATTGAGCCGTGCCGTGGACTGCTCCCCTGCTCTATTGGCGCAAGCTACTTGAGAGCGATAGCGAAGATGTGTAAGTGGCCACCCAAGACCGTGGTGGGTAGCGTAATGCTCTTGACCGTCTTCTCCGGGTCGAGGGGCAGCTCGGCATAGAAGACGTAGGCTCGCTGGAGCTGTGGGCCGCCAGGGCGATTATAATAAGCGGTGACGATGGCAATACTATTGCCGCAGCTCGGAGCGAAGGAGCCGCCCCCGAGGGTCCAGTCGCTCAGGCAGAGCGGCAGCGGCTGAAGCGAGCCATCGCTATAGCGGACCAGCAGCTGGCCGTGGGCGCCCGAGGCGTCGCTATGATCGGCGGCTCCCAGCAGGGCCAAAGCGGTCTTATGTGCGCTCGCGCTCCCGTTCAGCGGGATCGTCTGGCCGCTGGCCAGGTAGTTATTGTTGGCTCCTGAAGCCGCATTTGGCCAGCTAAAGGTCACGCCATTATAGGTGAGTGGTTGCCAGGGAAAGACGCCGACGGCGGCCAGGGCCTGGGCCGAGTAGCTGGACCCTGTACCGTCAAAGTTAGCGGCCTGGGGATTGCTATCATCGCTTGTGCCGGCGTTGTTGTAGGGGGTATCCTCTGCTGCCTTTGTGGCCACAGCAAAGACATGCAGCAGGCCCTGATTGACCGTAGCGGGCAGCGTCACGCTTTTAACCGTCTTGCCGCTCTGCAGGGCCACCTCGGCGTAGAAAATGTAGGTCTTCACAAACTCCTGCCCCGTTGGCTGGTTACGGTAGGGCAGCGTCACAAAGATGCCGTTGCTGAAGGACGGCCCGTTCGCTTTGCCCTCATTCAGAGTCCAGTCGCTGAAGCCCAGTGTAAACGGCTGACGGCTGCCATCGCTATAGTTGATGTAGGCGGTACCGTACGAGGGGCCGCCAGAGGCCGCGCCCAGAAAGGCCAGCAGACTGGCCTTCTTCTGAGGAGCTACTGGCAGCGTTTGCCCGGCGGCGATATAGTTATTGAGCTGGCCGGCGGCGGCGTCAGGCCACTGAAAGACCACGCCAGACACGCCGCGGTAGAAGGCATTATCGCCGGGATTGATCCCTGCCTGCTGCAGGGCTTGCAGCGAATAACTATGGCCAGCATTGTCGAAATTGGCCTGAGCGGGCAGGTGGTCGTCGCTCACCCCAATGTTGTTGTAGCTCCCGTAGAGGCCCCTGGTAGCAATGGAGAAGATGTGCAGGCGACTGGGGCCGGCAGGTGCTGGTGGCAGGGTCACGCTCTTAATTGTTTTGGTCGCATCGACCGCCACATCTGTGTAAAACAGGTAGACCGTCACCGGCTGCTGACCGCCGGGTCCATTGCGATAGCTCATCGTCGCCACTGTCTTATTATTAAAGGCAGGGGAGCTGCTGGTCCAATCGGTCAGGCCGAGCGTAAACGGCTGGGTCGAGCCGTCGCTATAGGTAATGCGTGCGGTGCCGCTGGTTGATCCCTGGGTAGCCGAGCCGAGGAAGGCCACCAGCGTCACGCCTGGGCCGCTGTTCAGTGGGATCGTCTGGCCATTGGCCTGGTAATTGTCCTTGACTCCGGCGGGCAGGTCCGGCCAGATGAAAGCCAGACCATTACAGAGCACACTCGCCCCTGGAGTAATGCCAGCTTGTGCCAGGGCTGTTGCAGAGTAGCTATAGCCCAGACCGTCGTAGTTCGCTGCCTGCACATTCTGTGTAAAGTCGTCGCTGATGCCGACATTGTTGTACGTCGCTGGCGGGGGAGGGGCACTGCTCTTATTGAGCAGGCCGTAGACGGTCAGCGTCGTCTTAGTTGGCACGAAGACCCGGCCATCGGCGATAGTTGGCGTACTGAACTTCACATAGCTATCGAGCGTATCGTAGTCCGGGTCCTGGGCGCTGCTGTACAGTTCATGGCCCAGATTGGTCGCATCGTAGGCGCGCAGGGCGCCGCCTGGATCGATCAGCCAGAGGATGCCGTTGCTTGTCCCATTGCTGGAGAGCGAGGGATTGCCGCCGGAGAAGAGGAAGCTTCTCTCGGGCGTCTGGGAGCTTGGTGTTGGCGGAAGCAAGACCTGTCCTTTAGCGTTGCGCTGCAGGCGGTAGGCCAGAGTAGGGTGTCCGACGCTGGAAATGTAGACATACTCCGCGCTCGCGCTGCGCCAATAAGCGGGTGTGCCATACATGCCGCCGACAGTGCTGGGAGGGGTCTCCTGAAGGACCTGGTCCACGTCGGTGCGGCTCCGATTCGTTTCGGTGCAGGGTTGGGTGATCGTCGTAAACTGGCCCAGCTTATTGGTATCCAGCACATAGATGCGGCCCTCCTTGCCGCCTCCGATCAGCTCTGGATAGGAGGGGAGCAGCAGCGGCCCGCCCGAGCCGAGGTCGGCGTCGGCCTCACCCAGGCACTCCTCATTGAAGGGCGCGAAGAAGTCCAGCAGGCGCAGATCGGGACTGAGTTTGACAAAGCTATCACCCAATGATGGACGAGGGGCGGACGGTTCGAAGTCGCCGTTACCGCTGATAAAGTAGATATTGCCCTCGCTATCGGAGGCCAGGCCGCCGCCTCCATGCCAGACGCCGGCACCGGCCCCGTCGGGGGTCACGTTGAAGACGTGGGTTTGGCGGAAGCCGTTGCCGTCGTAGGTATAGCTGATGATCCAGCCGTGGTACGGCATATTGTCGCAGAACGATCCCCAGGCGATGTAAATCTGGCCGTTAGCCAGTAGCAGGGCGGCGCGCTGGCGCTCGTAGCGGGGGTCGAAGCTCACGCTGCCGTTCTGGCTCCCGGCCCCCTGGCCAGGGAGGCTGGCCCGGACCACCACCGGGCTGCCGGGGCGCTCGCGCCCTGTGCTGATGTCAATGGCGTGAAGCCGGTCGAAGAACTGCCCGCTGCTATTTTGCGAGAAGGTCACGAAGAACATCGTGCGAGAGGCCAGATCGATCACTGGCGTGCCGGTGATCCCGACCTCCGGCACCGTATCGCCGCAAGCCACATCCTCCCAGGAGACGGTCGTCTCGCCGGAAGGCAGATAGTTGACGTGCCAGAGCGGAGGAGGGGCGCCGTTGCTGCTCTGGGCATCGGCATCAAAGGCGTAGATGCTATCGTGCTCGGTGGCGACAAAGACCACATTGTGGGGGGTGCCATTGACGTTCACATTGGGCACATAGAGTGGCTGGGCATAGATCTGACCGTCGACGGGGTAGGCTACCCGTTTGCCGAAGCTCTGGGCATTGACATTGCCTGGGGTCAGGAGGGTCTCCGTGGTATTCTGGCCGCTGCGCCAATTATCGTTTTTGTAGGTCAACACAGCGGTATGGCCGCTACTGCGGGGGATTATCGTCTGGGTTTGGCGAGAGTCCCTTCCCATCTGAGTTGCGGACCGCTCGGGCTGGAGTCGGGCGCTCATAAAGGGAGCGGGCAAGAGTGTGGTGGCAAGGGCCAGGAAGGTCAGCAGCTCAAGCAGTGGATGCTGCTGACGAGAGAAGCGAGCCTGGTTCATCAAATCCTCCTCCTCTCCTCACTGTACCAGGGTATTGCTGCTTCCATGCAGCTTTGCGTGTAGTAGTTTTCTGAATGGTAGCCTGTATTCGACAGTGGCAAAGCAGATATAGAGAAGCAATTAGGCTTGATCACGAAACTACTCTAATTGTAGTGTAGAATAAAGGAGAAGAGAGGAAGGATATCGAAAGAAGGTGGAGAAGGGTGCTTTCTCAGGGGTGAGAGGAAGCTTCCTTCTCCTCCAGGATCAGGCGAACCAGGCGCTCAGCCAGAGCGATCGAATAGTTCTGGCCGCGGTCGTGGGGATAGACCTGGAACATATTGGCCAGCCAGAGGCCGGGGAGGGGAGTTTTCAGGGGAGGGATATGCTCGCGGTAATCGGGGGTGACGATAGGTTGGGCGAAAGGAGCGCGGAACATCCAGCTCTCGCGCACCCAGGAGGGGTCGAAATCCGGGCGAATGCGGCGCAGATGGGGTAAGAACTGGGTCAGGACCTCAGCTTTCTCCATCTGGAAGAGCGGGTCATCCATTGGGCGGTAGTTGCCCAGGTAGAGCAGATGGCGACCGCCGTACTCCTCGGGAGGGCGCAGGTTCGTATGTTCGACGATACTCAGGAAGGGATAGCCTGGATCGCAGATATTGAGCCAGTAGGTAGCTGTCAGGCGGCGGTCGAGAGCCAGGATCAGGCAGTGGGTGCCGTAAGCCTGGCCCCACTCGTAGCGAGCGCGGTAGTCTGAGGGCAGGGCTGGGATCAGGCGCAGGGTCAGGCGGGTAGCCAGGGTAGAGATTACCTGATCGACCGTCCAGGTGCCGCGCGTAGTGCGGACCTGCCAGCCGCTGGTGGCGAGGGGTTCGGCGCCTTCGATGCGTGTCCCGAGCAGGATCTTGCCGCCGAGGGAAGTGATGCGTTCCGCCAGGCGGTCGTAGAGCTGTTGGAAGCCGCCTTTGAGGTAGCCCAGGCTAGTGGTGCGGTCGTGGAAGCGGGCCCAGAACCAGGGCAGGGCAATCTGCTCATGGAGGGCGCCGAACTTGCTCACGAAGAGTGGTTCAAAGACCAGCTCGTAGGCGCGTTTCCCCATCCAGCGTCGTAGCCAGGGGGCGGCGGTGCGACCTTCTAGTGGCCAGGATGGGGAGAGTTTCAGGAAGGCGGCGACTGCTCCGACGCGCAGGCGCTCGTAGAAGCGCAGCGGGCGAAAGGCCAGGAGTGAGGTAGGCGAATCGAGGCGGTAGATCTGGCCTTCGATCAATGACTCTGTGCGTGGAGTAGACCAGACCAATTGTGGGCCGAGACCCAGCTCTTTGATCAAGCGAATGGCGGCGCGGTCAGTGCGGAAGAGGTGGTGATAGAACTTCTCCAACCAGACGCCTGGCGCGACCTGGAAACCGGCGGCCAGGCCGCCGGGGACCTCCTCCTGTTCGAAGACCATGACTGACTGGCCGGCCTGAGCCAGGCGATAGGCGGCCACAAGGCCAAGTGCGCCGCCACCGAAGATTGCGTACTGCATGGTGAGTATAGTGCTCCTCTCCCTGGTGCTTGCGATAGCCCTTACGTGTATGCGTGTCGCGCGTTGTGGTCAGTCTCTTTGTTCTGTTCTGGGGCGAAGCGGGCGGATGACCTGCTATCTTACTCTCTCCTCTCTTCTTGCCCGAGCCGCCGTGGTGGTGTGTGGCGTGTGCCTTGCGAACGGCGGTTCTGGGGTGTGAGGGGAGGAGAAGCGAGCGCAAGCCATTCAGCCCGCCAGCAAAGCGAGCCAGTCGGGTTAATCGATCTAGCGACGGAAGGGCCTCGCCTGCGTCCTTGCTCTCCTGCTGATTGGCATCTATTGTACCACAGCTGCGCGAGGCCTGTCAGCCCCTGGGAGAGAGCAGGTCGGGGAGGACCCATAGCTTCCGATCAATTTTAGGCTAGATTCCCTCTGTAACAGCGAAGTCCTCCGCTTGAAATTCGGAGTCATTCACTGTATAATACAGTTTATCCACCATCTTTCTTAAAGAAGATCTCTATCAAGCTCGGTTAATTATGGATGGTTATGGCCAACCTGCAGGGAACGGGTGGCACTTGGAAGCGCCTTGCTTAGGGTGATGAAGGGATGATCTAGGCAGCGGCCTCGTCTTGCTCCCGTAGTCGCGAGTATGAACCATGGAGCCATTCACGAACCTCTGTCTTCCGCGTGTGATGGACACCTCCACTTATGACCTCACCACTCAGTTTTTTGAGAGACTACTGTCTCGTGCTCAGAGCTACGATCGCGGCGTGGGTTATTTCAGCTCGGGTTGGCTGCGGATCAATGCAAGGGGCATGGTGGCCTTTGCGAACAATGGAGGGCGTGCACGCTGGATTACCAGTCCTATCCTGGATCAAGAGGACTGGAAAGCGCTGATGACTGGCGAGGCTGCCAAGATGAACCCGGCGCTTCACCGGCTCCTGGAGCGGAACATCACCAGTCTTGAGCAGGCTCTGGAAGAGGATGTGTTATCGGCACTTGCCTGGATGGTGGCAGATGAGGTCATAAGCTTTCGTCTTGCCCTGCCCCAGAATAGCCTGGAGAGCGGGGATTTCCATGACAAATTTGGGGTTTTTACAGACGCCTATGGCAATCGTATAAGCTTCAATGGCTCATATAATGATAGCATTCACGGGCTGCGTAACTACGAATCCATCAAGATCTTTTGCTCGTGGGAGTCACCCATTCTGGCGGAGCTAGTACAAGCTGATGCCGAGCGCTTTGAACGGCTATGGAACAACCGCGATCCCAATGTGAGAGTGCTGGAGTTACCCGAGGCCGCTCGTGAGAGAATTGTACGTCTCCGTCGAGGTGAGCGTCCTTATGCCGAGCCAGAGTGGGTGAGACAGCGTCGTTTGGCGGAGAATGGAGCAGTGTATCAGATCGGTCGTCCCTTTTTTCCAACTGGCCTGGTTCTTCGTGATTATCAGCAGGAAGCTGTTGACGCCTGGTTCAATGCCGATCGGCGTGGCCTGCTAGAGATGGCTACTGGTACTGGTAAAACGATCACAGCTTTAGCTGCTTCTGTCAGGCTTTTTGAGCTAGAGCAGAGACTTGTGGTGATCATCGCAGTGCCCTACCAGCACCTGGTGGACCAATGGGCAGAGGAGGCTAAGGTTTTTGGCTATCGTCCCATCCTCGCTTACGGTTCTCGGAAGCAATGGCTGGAGAAGCTGCGGACGCGCCTGGAGGACTACCGGGCTGGTTACCGTCCCTGCCTCATGGTGATTACCACTCATAAAACCTTCATTAGTGAGGCCTTTCAAGATCTGCTGGTTCGCCTCAAAGGACCAGTGCTCCTGATCGCTGACGAGGTGCATCACCTGGGTGCTCAGCAGAGCCGCAAAAGCTATCCCTGGCAGATCCCCTACAGGCTAGCGCTCTCGGCCACTCCCCAGCGCTGGTTTGACGAAGAGGGCAGCCGTGCCCTAACTGAGTACTTTGGAGAGACTGTCTTCTCCTTTCCACTAGAGAGAGCGATCGGATCTTGTTTGACACCCTACTATTACTATCCGCATCTTGTGCCCTTGACAGGCGAGGAGCTGGATGAGTATCATAGGCTCTCAGTAAAGATTAGCCAGTTCGTCTACTCGGAGGACGAGAGTAAACAGGAGGCCCTGGAGCGCCTCTTGATAAAACGAGCACGTTTGCTGAATAATGCCAACAACAAGCTGGCTGCTTTGCGGGACCTGTTGCACGAGCCGGATCAGCTCAGTCACACGCTCTTCTACTGCACTTCGGAGCAGATAAAGGATCTGACTCGTCTATTGGGATTGGAGAAGGGGATGCGGGTCCATCCTTTTACGGCGAAGGAAGATGCGCAGGATAGACAACATTTACTAGAGTGCTTTGCTTCCGGTGACCTGCAGGCCCTGGTGGCGATGAAGTGTCTTGACGAAGGGGTCGATGTGCCTGAGACACGCACGGCTTATATACTGGCCAGCAGCGGCAATCCGCGCGAGTTTATCCAGAGGCGAGGTCGCATTTTACGCCGGGCTCCGGGCAAGAAGGTTGCTGAGATCCATGACTTAATTGCGGTTCCGCCGCTGGGGCGCGTTAGCCAGAGTTCGCCGACCTTCGCCTCGGAGCGCAAGATCATGCGCCGCGAGCTGCAGCGTTTCAAGGAGTTTGCGGAGCTGGCCCTGAATAAGTATGGCGCCCTCAACAGCGTTTGGGAGCTGATGAGAGCTTACGATTTAGCGGATTTATAGGGGAGGGTTCCGATGCTAAAAGAGTACATAAGGAAGATAGCAGGAGAATACGGTTACCCCATTGGATCAATTTTAAGGGAACTGATTGAAGAACAAAATTTGGATAAAAAGAATATCGAGATGGTTATAGATAAAATTATAGATAAATACGCAAAAAATATGAGACAATCCAATGAGAGGGGGTAGATCAAGCATGATTCTCAAGAGTTTTTCAGTCGAACTTTTTCGGCAATATATGAAAAGGCAGGAAATAAGGTTTGCTCATGATAATGAGCGTAAAAGAAACATAACGATTATCAATGGGGTGAATGGAACAGGGAAAACCTCCCTTTTTGCTGCAATTAACTGGTGTCTTTTTGGCTTTGAGGCAATTAGAACAGTTTCTTCAATTGACGTTGAAGATGAAGAAGATCTCTTTTGTAAAGAAGCCATTAGCCGAGCTGTTCCCCTGGAACAGCTGCAGATGTCTGCTACCTTAACGTTTATCCATAAAGGAGATCAGTATGAGGTCAGTCGCTGTAGAGAGGCTATCAAGGATACAAATGGTGGTATCCTTCTAAAGAAGGAGAGGTTTCTAGTTGCGAAGCGTTGTTTCGATGGTACAACGGATATTCTGAGCACTGATGATCAAGATCAATTTGGGCCTGAGAGGGAGATCAGAAAGGTGCTTCCGGTGGAGGCCAGCAAGTACTTCTTCTTTGATGGTGAGCTTATTGACTCCATCACCAGACCAGGATCGAAGCAAATTGCTAGTGCAATTAACAATATATTTAAGGTAAATAATCTTGTAGAAATTCACAAATCTATAAAAAGCATAATTAAATCTTATGAGCATAGAATGGCTGTTATCGATCAGAGTAATAAAGAACTCGAAAAAGCAATTCATGAGAAGGAGAAACTAGAGGGCGAGCTCCATGAACTGGACCAGAAGTATGAGCAGATATCAAGATCTATGGAAGAAGCTGAAGAGTATAAAAAACGTATTGAAAGAGAAATAAAAGATAGCGGAGCTGAAAGGGTGAGTGAGCAAATTAAGTACCAAGAGGGTATTATCAATTCTAAACGTGAAGAAGTTGAAGAACTGGCAAAAATAGTTAAAAAGGAAACCACAGACGCTTATTATGTTTTGGCTCTGCCTATTCTCAGAAAAGCTTACTCATCACTAGCAGACATAGGAGCTCAAGAAGCAATTCCCAGTTACGCGCTCCAACGCCTGGCACGTGACTTGCTAAGTCAACTATGTTGCATCTGCGGTCGTCCCTTCGAAGAAGATGGGCCTGAGTATCAGCGCTTGCGGGCACTCCTGGAGAAAAACGTCTTCGATGATAACCGCTCCAACAGAGAGGCTGGCCTGAGTACCGAGTTGTTCTCCCTGGAGCAGAGCAGCAGGGAGAAGCTGGAGCATCTCGGCAATTGGTGTAAGCGGTATGTAGATCTAAGAGATACTATCACTAATGAATTACAGAGATTGGACGATCTTCATGGTCAACTTGAAGCTATGGGGGGAGCTAGCGTCGCTGCTTGGCAAAAGCAATGGCGAGAGGTTACTGAGAGGTATTATGCACTACAGAAAGAGCTGGACCGGATCGGTAAACTTAGGGAGATGACAAACTCTCAAATGAAGGATAAAGAAAATAAGATTAATGCTATTAGTAATAGCAAAAATGTTGATTTGATTAAATTTAAGCATGAAATTGCTAGAAGTTTGAGAGATGTGGTTGAAGATAATATCCAAAAATACAAGGAGAAAGTGAGAGTTGATATAAGTAGAAAGGCCTCGGAGATCTTCCGCTTACTTCTCTGGAAAGAGGGACAGTTTCAGGAGATTTCCCTGGATGAGAGCTTTAACCTCGAAGTAGTAGATCGCTACAGTAAGCCAGCTCTTCAGGATCTCTCCTCTGGAGAGCGGCAGATACTCAGCCTGGCCTTCATTGTTGCAATGTCTCGTCTGAGCGGAGAAGAGGCTCCTCTCGTGATGGACACCCCTTTTGGGAGGCTGTCTGCCGAGAATCGGGCTAATATCACTGAGCATCTGCCTGAGCTTGCCGACCAAGTGATTCTGTTCGTCACTGATGAGGAACTGCATGATCAGGCCCGGGCCAACCTGGAGCCTCACATTGGCCGGGAGTACAACCTCGACTTTGATCGTCGTACAGGTTGCACAACTATTGTGGAGGTTCGACGATGACAGCTGAGTCTGAGGGCTTAAGAGAAGCGATTTACATCGAAGTAGGAGTTCATCCCAGCTATAAACGTCTGACTGAAAGTAAAGAACCTGCTGAGTCCCCTTTTAGCACTATGAAGGATCTCTTCATGTGGGCTGCTTGCTTAGGAGCTAGGCGAGGCTGCAGGAAACCACTAGTTTCCAGAGAGACTATCTTTCGGTGGGACCAACTCAATTCCCGCGATATTGTCCTACTTGAGGCGATCGCCCTGGTCGTCACAGGTGATCCTCAAGTCATCTTACACCGTAACACCGTTCTAGAGATCGCTGAAGAATGTGCCAACGCTGGTATTGCCGAGCTGTTGGACGAAATAGAGTCACGTCATGGAAAGCCGCTTTGGAATCTCCTGGAGTTTGTAGTGAAGGAATGTGCCCTGGAGGGGGATGGCGAAGAGTAGTGAAGGGAGTATCGTTGCAATGCCATTCTCGCCATACTTGGAGCCGCGGCAGGTTCCACTGGCCAGCCTGCTGCTCGATCCCAATAATCCGCGCTTCTTCGACCTGGAGGACTGGCAGAAGGTCCCTGAGAATCTCTATCACTTAGAGAGAGTTCAGCTTAAGGCTTCGCAGCGTCTCGAAAGCTCCCAGGCCTGGCAAATCACCGAGCTTGAGCAATCCATCAGAAGCAACGGCTATATTCCCACGGAGCTGATCGTCGTCAAGCCCTATGAATTGAGCGATCCTGTTCTCAATGCTGATCAGGGACCTTACTTTGTCGTGATCGAGGGCAATCGCCGCCTGGCAGCGATTCGCAAGATCGTTAGGGAGGCCCTTAATCCTGAGCAAGACGAGCTGGTGCAGTCTCTTCAAACGCTCAACGTACTTGTCTATACCCCCACGGGAGATCCGGAGCAAGATCGCATCAATGAGACTATTCTGCAGGGCATTCGCCACATCAGCGGTCCTAAGGAGTGGGGAGCCTACCAGAAAGCACACCTCATTGTCCAACTGTATGATACGTTAGGACAGTCATGGACAGAGATTGGACAACGTCTCGGCCTCAGCGCCAGGGTCGTGGGCCGCTACTATCGGGCCTATAAAGCCCTGCGCCAAATGATGGAGGACGAAGAGTTTGGCCCAAAGCCAAACCGAGGCTCTTCAGCCTCTTTGACGAGGCTCTCAAGAGCAATGCGATCAAAGAATGGCTGGGCTGGAGCGAAGAGTTATGGCAGTTCACGAATGCTGAGCGTCGGCCTACCTTCTATGGGCTGCTTCTGGGAGACCTGGAGGGGGAGCGTGGCCCCGAGATCACGAACCCCCAGCAGATGCGCCAGTTCGGTGAAACCCTCGCCTCGAAAAAAGTAGATGTTCTGGAGCGCTTTATCGAGGGCGAGCTGACCATCGAAAGAGCGGTCAGTCTGACGAAAATCGAGCCTATCACTGTCCCCTTGCGCGACTCCCTCCGAACCTTTCTCCAGGCTCTGGAAAAGTTCCCTGCTAGCCTCCTGACAACCATTACTGAAGAAGATCTGCAGCTCTTTGAAAGCATAGAGAAGAAGCTTCAGGAACTACGGGCCTTGAGACAAGCATCGCTACAATACTCTCAAGAGAGAGCGGCCAATGAATGAGGTTGAGCCTGAGCACATCGCTGACATACTCGCAGAGAGCTTTGATTTCTATAGCCCACCTCGCTCGCTGCGGGAGGTCCTGGTGGAGGTAACCGCCCAGCAGGGGCCTCTGCTCTCCCCACTGGCCGTGGTTGAGCAGGTAGAGGAGCACTATGAAGACTATCTCTCTTGCCTGCTCAATAAGCAGCAGGTCCTTCGCGCCAAAGGATTGTTTGCTCCCTATGATATCGTTGCTGATGGGGACGAGATAGCCGGTTTCTCTTATCCACGAGCCAAAGATTCGACCTATATGCAAAGTGTCAGGAAGGTAGCTCCTCAGATCCCTGCTATTCTAGAGGCAGTGAGAAGCCTTTCTCCCTTGGAGTTCGAACAGCTTTGTGTACGCATTCTAGGCCTGCTCAACGCCAGGGGTATGAAAATGACAAAATACTCTAGGGATGAGGGTATCGATTTTCTTGGCTGGCTGGATATCCATGAAAACTTTCTGCTCGGGGAGCAGCCTGTGCCTTTCCGTGTTGGTTTCAGTATGCTAGTGTTAGGCCAGGCCAAGAAATATGCGCCTGATCACCCTGTCGGTGTCAAAGAGATCAGAGAGTTGGTAGGGGCTGCCGCTGCCTTCCATCATGATCAGCTTGCACCTTGGCAATCGCGCTTGCAGCTAGACTCTTTCAAGCTCATGATTCCTATCCTTCCTTTACTCATGAGCACTGGAACCTTCTCTAAAGAGGCGCGTAAGCTAGCCCATAACTGTGGAGTGCTCACGCGCCACGGAGCGGAGATCGCCCTTTTTTTGGGATTGGAGGGGATAGGAGTGAAGGATGTGCCTGACCTCCATCCCCCGCGAGTCCGCTTTGACAAAGAAGCCTTTTTACAGTGGCTGAGGGAGAGAGGACTCTCCTCCTCCTAACCGACTGACTGGGCGCGGAGAGTCAGATCCTCAGTTTATGGGTTAGCTCCTCGACTGCTCCTGCAAGGCTGTCGACAGCCCTATCTATCTCTTGCTCGGTATTGCTTCTTCCCAGGCCAAGCCGAATAGAACTCTTCGCCCTTTCCTCTGGGTAACCGAGAGCGAGGATCACGTGGGAAGGCTCGACTTTAGTTGTAGCGCAGGCGGAGCCCGTCGCAAAGGCCAACTCATGCTTGAGGGCCACCAGCAATGCTCGGTTATTGACCCCAGGAAGGTAGATATTCAGGTTATGGGGAAGCCTTTGAGTGGGATGGCCGTTGATCTCAATTCCTGGGACTCTTGCACGCAGCCCTTCCCAAAGCCGGTCACGCAGGCGTCGCAGGCGCTCGCTTTCTTGGCGCATTTCTCGTGAGGCAATCTCTGCGGCCTTGCCGAGGCCCACGATCCCAGGAACATTCAGCGTACCTGAACGTAGCCCTCGCTCGTGTCCACCACCGCGTATCTGCGCTTCCAGGCGCAAAGAACGCTTGAACCGGCGTACATAGAGCGCCCCGATCCCCTTGGGACCATACATCTTATGTCCCGAGAGTGACAGGAGGTCTACATGCAGCTCCTGGACATCGAGGGGTAGATAGCCAGCTGCCTGGGTGGCATCTGTGTGGAAGAGTACCCCATGCTCTCGGGCGATCTCACCGATCGCCTTAATGGGGGCAATCGTCCCAATTTCATTATTGGCAGTCATAATGCTGATCAGCACCGTGTCTGGTCGAATAGCCCTCTGCAGCGCATCGAGGTCGACTAGGCCGAAACGATCAACGGGCAAGCGAGTGATCTGCCAGCCATGACGCTCCAGGTAGAGGCAGGGATCGAGAATGGCTGGGTGTTCCGTGGCAGCGGTAATAATGTGGCGCCCCTTGTCGGCGAGCGCCTCAGCAACACCGAGGATAGCCAGATTATTGGATTCAGTAGCTCCGCTGGTAAAGATAATTTCCTCTGGCTTGGCTCGGATAAGGCGCGCTACCTGACTGCGCGCCTGCTGGACAGCCTCGTCAGCCCGGCTACCGTATTCATGATCAATGCTAGAAGCGTTACCAAACTCCTCAGTGAAGTAGGGCAGCATCGCCTCGAGCACCCGCTGATCAACCGGGGTGGTAGCGTGATGATCCATATAGATCGGTCGCATGGATGCACTCCTCTCTAGGCTGCTTAAGCCAGGCTTTCCAGCTCCTCCGCTAAATCGGGATGAGCGGCTTTCAAGCGGCGCTGCGCCTCGGTCACGAGATCACCCAGGTCCTCCAGGCTCTTCAGGCGCTGGTAGAGCATGATCACTCCCCGGCAGAGATGGGCTTTAAACTGAGCCTCCAAGTCCTTGTCTGGATCAAGTCCTTCCCGGGCAAGTCGCTCGCGTAAGAGGGCGAAGAAAAAGAGATCCCACGGACCTGTCAGAGTGTATCGGTTGAACTCGCGGACCTGACCATCCTCATAAAGATGGGGATCGGGGGGAGTGGGATCAGCCAGAGAAAGGCAGTATCCCAGACGACAGAGGAGGTTAGGAGTCAGACCAGTACGTGCCTTAAGATTGCGCAGGCGTAAGTCAACCTCCTCGCCGACATAGATGCGATTCAAAGGCATAGCTTGGATCTCCTATCCTGCTGAGTAATTGCGACTAGCTGGGCAGGGCTGCCTGATCTGCTGACAGCTCCTGGAGAGATACGATCGTTTCTCCACGTTGGGAGTCATAGCTTAGCTGATAAATGCGTGCAACGCGCTCGCGGATCTGGCCAAGGAGGTAAGTGTCCAGCTCAGTATCAGTTGCGAATAAAAGAACCTGCTCGCTGATTTGCCCAATATAGTCCTGCAAAAAGCGCTGGCGGTGCTCTGCGTCAAGGCGAGCTAAGGGGGTGTCGATTGCCAAAGGCAGGTCACGATTGCCGATCCTTCTTAGTGCCCATAGCAGCGCCAGTGCATAAAGCTGGCGTTCTCCTGCCGAAAGCTGCTCCAACTTAAATGACTGGCCCAGCGTATTACTGAACTGAACTTTCCAGCTCTCTGGGTCGATCGTGGCCTCAGAGAGAAGGCCGTCCTTATGGCACAGCTGGTTAAAGCAGTGAACAAGCTCGCGCTCAAGCTCGGCCAGCTTCTGACGTAAGAGGGCATCTTGATAGGTGCGCAAAACTACCTGACTCAGCTCGGCCAAGCTACGCTGTTTCTCGCTGCGTTGAGCCTTCTCATAGGTTTCGACCAAGCTCTTCAGCTCGCGCTGCTTCTCCTCGATCTGAAAACGGAGCGACCCTAACTGTTCAGTGAGCTTCGACTCACGCTTGCGTTTCTCCTCCAATTGGGCTTTCAGCTCACCTATTTTGGCATAAATAGGGGCGATCAATGAATCATCGGGTGCCCTCTCCAGGCTCTTGTCTATACGCTGTAATTCGCGCTTCAGAGCGCGAAGCTGCTTTGTTTGAGCTTCGACATGCTTGGGGACAAGCTGGACAGCTGCCATAATCCATTGCTTAAGCTTTCTATGGTCCGGCTCTGCCAGATGGTGAGTCAGCCGGGCAGCATTTGCCTGAGAAGGTATTATCTGCTCGAAAGCTTGTTTTATGCGCTCTGCTAGTATAGATCGGCTACCCTCTGAAATCTCGACCCCTTCCCAGAGATGAGAGCTGGTCAGGAGCCTCTCCAGGAGCTGATGCTGACGCGACCAGAAAACAGAAGCCACCTGCTGGCGTTGGATCTCAAGCTCTCCTTCCAAAGTCTCCGCCAGTTGCAGGCAAAGCTCTGGTGCAAGAGCAAACGGGAGCAGCTCTGAGCACAGCTCTCGTAAGGTATCAGAGATCTCCTCGATCTGCCTGTTGATCTCTGCCTTGCGCTGCTGGAGCAGAGGGCGTTGAGCGGCATACTTGCCTCCCTCGGCAGAGAGACGATGCTCCTCCTCCCTGAGCGCTCTCTCTAGATCAGAGATAGAAGAGTGGATTCTATCGCGCTCCGAAGAGAGCTGAGCGATCTGCCATTCCAGCTGATCCGTCTCAGCGCGTAATGACAGCGCCTTCTTGTAAAGGCTTTCCACCTTTTCCGAGCTACCCCCCTGGCGGTTCACTAGCTGGCGCAAGTCTGTTTGCAGCCGATTGACGATGTCCAGCCCAAGTAAGCGGGCGAAGATCTCAGAAAGCGCCTTTCCCTGCTGGGCGGGATCAATCAGAGCTTCGAACTGCTCAGCGTCGAAGAAGCACAGCTGGCCATAGCCGGGTGAAATATACTCATTTAGCCAGACCTGGTAGTCAGAGGGATCAACTTCCAAGGGCTCGCCATTGCGCAGGACTAAAAGTGTTTCCCGAATGGTTCCATGCTGACGCTGCCAGCGGCGCTCGATATCGATGATGCTCATTTGGCCAGATTGAACATACTCAAGGCTCACTGTTACAGCACTCTGTCTAGCGGAGGCATGGTCTTCCCCCCCTGTGGGGGATCTGTGTATGCGCTCCATTAAGAAACGCTTGTAATTGCCCTCTTCGGAGAAATAGGTGGCACCGTAAAGTGCTAGAAGCAGCGCTTGGAAAAGCGTTGATTTGCCAGCTCCATTGTGGCCCCTAAAGACAGTGATATGGCGTCCAGGTGATCTCTCGACAAGCGGTCTCAGATCGAAGACATGACGGCCTGCAAAAACCCCAAAGTTTTCTACTGAGAAATGGATAAAGCGCATTTATTTCTCCGCTACTGAAGGCAAGGCTAAGTCTAATCTAATCTCTTGATAAAAAACGTTTTTCTCCCTAGCCGCCGTCATAATTTGAGATTCGTCTCCCCACTCCTGGGTCAAGATAGAGGTTAGTGCTTTATGGATGCCGGCTCGTTTCGTGATATCAATAGATTGTTTCTCTACCTCTAGCAGCTTAGCTAGCAGCTCAAAAGGAAGGTCGTATTCCTTGCAGATGCCCTCTAACAGAGCTTTCTGGGCAGAGTCGAAGACATGGTCATCGTCCTTTGGCCACGGAAGATCGAAGCCGTTGACCTGACGGAAGATCGCTGGCACTGAATCCTCCCAATCCTGGCGTTCGACACGCCAGATTCGCCTGATCTCAAAAAGCTCCTCGTCCGAAATCAGCTTCATTGTAGGATCTGGGCCGTGCTGCTGAATCTCCTTCTGGGCTACTAGAAGTTTGTGCAGCATGATCTTGCTTGTATTGAGAGTGTAGGTCCGTGCCGCCAGAGTACCATCCTTCTTAAAGACCACACGCCCATCGCGACCACGGATATCGCGGAATTCACGCTTTCGCTCGGGATCAATAGTTGTGACGAGCCACTCGCGAAACTCGAGTAAGGGGAGCATCCACTCCTCGCCGTTGTCGATCAGGGCCTCCATTGAAGTATCTCTCCTTGCAACTGTGCAGACCCAGCATCCAAACCGAGAGTTCCCACATGAGGGGGTGCTGGTGTCGATGACAAGAGGACACTCGCCAGCGCTGGCATTGCGGTAGAGTGCCGCCAGATCCTCGTTGTTGTTTCCCCAAGGAGAAGGCACCTGAAGCAGGTATTTCCACACATCATCTGTCGAAAAATCGGCGATGGGAGCATAAACATAGGCACCGCGCAACGAGCTGTGCCGGCGAAGCAGGTGTCCCTTAACCTGGTAGGTGTTCATCAGCTGCATGCGCGTCGAACTCTCCGTTTTTCGCACCCCCAGAACCATAATTACCTCACCGTACTGGGCCACTTTTTCTTCGATAAAGCGATTAGCAGGGGTGATTTTCATGCGCTCAGTGCACCAGCGGAAGCGCGTTGTTGGCGCTGGATAGCCTCGCCCTATGAGGTTCACCCAGAAGCTGTCATTGAGCGTTGGCATAACCTTCTCTGCCCTAAAAGGCATGCCCAAAGCGCGAGCGGTTTCGTTGATACGCTGAAGAGTAGTGTCAATATAGTCCACAATCACCGGAGTTTCCACTCGCGTGTCGGATGCGATAACGAAAACGGGCTTCTGACGTTCCTCTGGCGGTAGAACCTCAAGCGCCTTCCAGACGAGCTGAAGCACTGTTGTGGAATCCTTGCCTCCACTGTAACCGATTACCCACGGTTGGGGATAGCGCTTGTACACATTGCGGATCTCTTCATAGATGTCTTCCAAGCTGCGATACTCAAATATAGATCGCTCATGTGGAAGCCCTGTGAGCATAGGTAGACCTCACTTCTGCCAAAAACTTCCAGGCAGCCTGCTTGTCTCTGCCATCTTTCAGCGAGCTGCAGAGCAGCTAACGAGTGGGTCTTGGCCATTAGCTTACGCTACTGACCTCGCTGCCAGATCTCTTTAAACGTGGCTAGCTTTAGAAAGCATCTTTCTAAAAGCTACGGCATTCTTCATCAGTAGCCTGCATTATATAATATGTGGCGGCATGAGGATACGGTTGACGGTACTATCCATCTAGTGCAAATGATCGTCTTCCGCATGGGGTGGGAGAGAGCGGCCTTGACGGGCATGCGCAATTCCCATACAATCTATTTACAGGGGAGAGACGTGCAGCCAGCCGGTGAAGCTCAGGAACCATTACGCACAGAAGGTAAGATACCAGATCGTCGTTCGTCCGTTCGCCGTTCAGCTGTCGGCACCACACCGACCCTGGCTCTGAAGGGAGGTCGGGCTATGACGTCTGCTTCTACACCACGGCCAGAGGAGGAGTGGCTGAGTCTGCGCGAGGCCGCAGAATTGCTGGGGATGCATCCAGCTACGGTGCGCCTATGGGCCGACCGCAACGCCTTGCCCTCACGACGTACCAGCGGAGGGCATCGCCGCTTTCGCCGCTCCGATATCGAGGCCCACTTGCGCCAGGAAAGCGAGCGCAAACCGCGCCCTGCCGCTCGACTCCTCGTGCAAAGCGTCCTGGGACGTGTACGCGAGGCCTGGGCCGAAGGCGTCCTGGAGCGCCTGCCCTGGCACCGCCATTTCGATGAGGCCGCCCGCGAAGCCTATCGCCGCCTCGGACGACGCCTACTGGAGCTACTGCTACGCGCCCTGACAGACGCAGGCGCCTACCCCGAGCTGCTGCATGAGGCCGCTCACCTCGGCTACGAATATGGCTCGATTACCCGCACCTCCCACGTGCCTGTGGCCGACGCTGTGCGCGCCTTCCTCTATTTCCGCAGCCTCGTCGACGAAACCCTGATCCAACTGGCCGAAGTCCAGGGAACTCGCGATCATCAAGAGATACCCTGGGCCGAAAGTCTCTATCAAATCCAACGCCTGACGAACGAAATCTTGCCCGCCCTGATCGAGGCCGCCCTCGGCGAGACTGCAAATCAGCAGCCGGCTGTTGCCCAAACAACAGCCAACACCCACGGCAACACCCCGGCTCCCGAAGACTCCCCCAGCCAGCCCACCGAAAACCTTCTCCCCAACAGAGAAGCGAGAGCCCACCCAGACCACCCAGAGTAATGGCCCAATAACCAGCTCCTCCCCTCCCCTCCTTCAAGCTACCCTGGCCGCCTGCTTACCTTTCTCTCCTAGGAAATGACTCCACCCGCTACGAAAGGAGAAGGATCGACGTATTATCACCTGTGAGCAAGAGAGGCCCGCTACGCGCTGGGGGATGCGCAGGCGACAGGTCTCAGCAGTAATCTAGAAAGTATTCCGTAACTTCCAGCCCACAATTGAATTAAAGATACATTCTGTGTTACAATATGAATATAACTCCGAAACGGTGCGGGGAAGGGTGGACTGGTGACTGGCGGCACCGATCATTCGTTCGTGAATAAGGGTACGACCAGAAGTAAGCACAACAGTACTAACGCCGTGTTCTTGTGGCCGCTCCAGCCCGGCAGGCGGAGCGGCAAAAGCCGGCACAATTCTGCATTTCCTGTGAAATCCACTCCATCGAGATAGACTATCAGTTTCTGTTATCTGCTATTCTGGATATAAGGACCCACTTGACTCTCAAGCGACTCTCTGTCTGTGAGAGCGTGGGTCGAAGTCGTGAGTACTGTCTCCGAGAAAGATCAGCGGCCAGCAGAGCAGGCGGGGGAAGCCGAAACGCAGACCCTGCCATGCGCTCAATAAGCAAGCAAGCAGGAGAGAGAAAAAGGGGTAGACTATGTCCGACGAGAGGCAGATAGAGGTTCTGGAAGAAGAGTCGGCGGGAGAGAAGACGGAGGTGCTCCACCTCCCTGCTCGTCTGCCGGCTAACAGCCGCGCAGCTGCCGCACAACGACTGGAGGAGCGCCCTGAAAAACCGGCAGTGGGCGTTTTCTATGAGGCTCCTCATCTGATGACCCACCCGCACGGCTGGCGTCTCAGGCGCCACTATAAGCGCAAGAACCTCCATCGCAGTAATCTGCGCTACGCGCTGGCTGAGAAGATCGGCACCCAGTGGACGCTGATGCCCCTGGCCGTGATCTCACTGGCGGTGGTCATTGTGCTCACCAGCGTGCTGGTTGGGGTAGCGGGTCTGGTCAGCGCTACCGAGGAGCGCTTCGGACAACAGGTCGTCACTTTGGCTGACATCCTGCCCAAGGATAACCTGAAAATGTACGATGCCAGTGGTGACCTGATCTATCAGATGACAAGCGAAGGACTGCAAACAACGGTCCCGCTCTCCCAGATCTCTATCCATCTACAGCATGCCGAAATCGCGATCGAAGACCAGAATTTCTGGAATAACCCAGGCTATGATATCACTGGCATTGTCCGCGCCGCCCTCGACGATCTCACCCACGGTCGCATTGTCTCTGGCGGTAGTACTATCACCCAGCAGCTCATTAAAAATGCCATTGTCGGTAATAAAGATACCATTATTAGAAAATTGCAAGAAATTATTCTTGCTCCGCAGGTGACACGCTACTATACCAAGCAGCAGATTCTCTCTATGTACCTGAATACCGTCTACTACGGTGAGCAGGCCTATGGAGCAGAAGCAGCTGCTTTCACCTACTTCGGTCTCAAGGACACCCCAACGAAGAAGGCCGCGGCTCAGCTCGATATCGCCCAGTCGGCTATGCTGGCTGGTATCCCCAGTTCGCCGATTGCCCGCGATCCCTTCATTAACTGGCCAGCTGCCTTCCAGCGCGCCAAAGATGTGCTCCATCAGATGCGCATTCAGGGCTACATTAATGCCCAGCAGGAGCGTGCGGCTATTGTAGAGATGCAGCAGCCGAATTTCCTGCATCGCGGCGTGGTCAAGAACAGTCCTGATGCCCCGCACTTTATCAATTATGCGCTCAGCGAGCTGGCCCAGGTCTTGCATGTGAAGGTTCCTCAGCTCGCTCGCAGCGGGCTAAGTGTCCATACGACGCTCGATCTCGCTCTGCAGAAGCAGGTTTTCAACATCGCGAAGCAGCAGATTCAGAAGATGGCCGCCCACCACATGAGCGATGCGGCGGTAGTGGTGATGGACCCGCATACGGGGGCCATCCGCACGCTGATTGGCAACATTCACCCAAACGATCCCAACACAGGCCAATTCGATGTAGCAACGCAGGGCTATCGCCAGCCTGGCTCGGCCTTTAAGCCCTTCATCTATGCCACGGCCTTCGCCCAGGGGATCAGTCCGGGCATGCCAGTTTACGACGGCCCGTTGACCATCCAGATGTGCTGCGGCCTGCCGCCCTATACGCCGCATAACTATGATATGAGCTATCACGGCCTGATTACCTACCGCTATGCCCTCCAGAACTCGTTCAACATTCCGGCGGTCAAGCTGTTGATGCAGGTCGGCGTTGATAAGGCTCTCAAGACGGCGGAGACGATGGGCATCACGAACTATGTCGGTACGCCTAACTATACGATGGTGCTGGGCACGCTCGGTGTCCATCTCTTGGATATGACCGCCGCCTATGCCGTCTTTGATAACGACGGTGTCCGCGTGCCACCGCATGCGGTCAACACAGTGACCGACTCGCAGGGACACCTGATTTACCGCTTCGTGCCGCAGGGCAAGCGAGTGATTAGCCGCCAGGTGGCCTTTGTTGTCACGAATGTGCTCAGCGATAACAATAACCGCACCTACGAGTTCGGTAAGTGCAGCGCCCTCTACCTCTATAGCAACACGCAGCAGCAGTGCTATGCCGGCAATCCCGGCGTGGTCCGCCCGGCAGCGGCCAAGACGGGGACGTCGGAGAACTTCATGGATAACTGGACGGTGGGCTATACACCTGATACGGTGGTGGGGGTCTGGGTCGGCAATGATGATAACTCGCCGATGCTCAACGTCATTGGTGTCGACGGCGCCGGCCCCATCTGGCACGATACGATGCTGCTGGTGGAAAAAGGCAAGCCGGTAAAGCAGTTCCCTGCCCCACCGCCTGGCGTGGTGAAGAAGACGGTCTCCTATCAGGGACTGACCACAACCGATTGGTATATTGTTCACAATGGCGAGTAGGATAGAGGCAATCGCCTCTATCCTACCTGAACACCGAGACGCTCCAGTAGACGCCGGCTAAGCTCGGCGCGGTACTTGATAGGCATGCGTCCGACGTGTCCGTGAGAGTCGGAGCCGGTGCTCAGCAGGAGGTCGTGCTTGTTGACGTAGGCGAGATAGCTCTCGATCGTCTCAGGACTGTGGTAGGGATGGTAGACCTCAATGCCGTCGAGCGGGACCTCGGCCCGCACTTCGTCCAGCAGGGTGGGGTCGTAGAAGGTAAAGCCTCGCTCCTTCCGCCCTGGATGGGCGATCAGGGCAACTCCCCCGCTGCGGTGAACGGCGTCGACGGTCACGGCCAACTCGGCATGGATGCTGCGCTGACCAGCCTCGCGCAGGATCTCCAGCGCCCGTGGCCAGTCCGGCGCATAGCCATGCTCGATGAGGAGAAAGGCATTATCCCGCAGCTGCCGCGGCTCGCCTCCGCTGGCAGCGAGCAGCTCGGCTGCACGCGGAAAGCTGTAGCCGCGCCTCTGGAGGGTCTCATAGACCTCCCATGCCTGCTCTCTCTGCCGACCCTTGACATCGGCTATGACCTCCCGTAACAGGGTGGTTTCGGGATCAAAGCCGTAGCAGAGGACGTGCGCCGAGTGGTTGCGCCAGGTGGTGCTCATTTCAACGCCAACGAGCACACGTAGCCCTTTGCTGGCAGCTAGCTGGCGCACGGTGTTGATGGTGTCAACACGGTCATGATCAGTGACGGCGACCAGCGCAAAGCCTTCTTGAACCAGGTAGTCGATCAGTTGATCGGCTGTCCAGCGCCCATCACTGTAAGTGGTGTGCATGTGCAGGTCAATGGGCGCTTCTGGAGAAAGCTTGAGTGGTGCTGTAAACAGGTCCAAGAGTGAACTCCTTCTACCGATAGAAATGCAATGGGGGTGGCCTTCGTTGGCGTGCTTCCACCTCGCTCGCTGAAGATCAGCCCTGGCTGGTGCCGGCGTGCTGGCAGGGCACCACTTCCCTCGGAGGAACGTTGGCGCGCTCTGCTCAGTCGCTGTCGCAGCCAGGCGCTGGAAGCCTGGATAGCCTGCTGCCTCGCTCTCCTCTGGCCTTACCTTGGCTTGCTTCGCCTCCTTGACTCTTAGCGACGGAAGCAGTAGCCAACGCCACGCACGGTCTGGATAAGCTTGGGGTTGGCGGGATCTTCTTCGATCTTCTCGCGCAGCCAGCGCACGTGCACGTCGACAGTGCGTGTGTCTCCTACATAGTCGTATCCCCAAACGTTATGGAGAAGCTGATCTCGAGTGAGCACTGTTCCACGGTTGCGCACCATGTAGACAAGGAGATCGAACTGCTTGGGCTGCAGCTCAATTTCTTGATCGCGACAAAAGATGCGTCGACCGTCGAGATCGATGCGCAAGGGGCCGGCGACAAGCTCGCGCCTGGGCCGTGTAGGCGCTTCGGGGCCGCCCCGCAGACTCTCCTCGTCAAAGGCGCTGCCATACTCAACGCGACGCAGTAAGGCCCGAATACGCGCCAGCAACTCCCGACGCCCGAAGGGCTTGGTCACGTAGTCGTCTGCTCCCACTTCGAGGCCAACGACTTTGTCGATCTCGTCCCCTTTGGCTGTGAGCATGATGATGGGAATGGTGGCGGTCTCCGGCTCGCGTCGCAGCTGCCGGCAGACTTCCAGTCCATCAAGGCCAGGCAGCATGATGTCGAGCAGGATGACGTCGGGGTGCTCGCTCCGAGCCGCTTCCAGGGCGCTGTAACCATCTGCCGCTGTAATCACCTGGTAGCCGGACTGCTCCAGGTTGTAGGCAATGGTTTCGACCAGAACCTCCTCATCATCTACGACGAGAATCTTGCGCGCCACGGTTCTTCTCCATCCTCGTCTCTCTCTGGCTGGCTGAGCTAGAAAGGCATCACTCTGAATCACTTCATTTCATTATACTATATCGCTCATCCTCCCCAGCCTGCCAGCCGGCTCCCGCTGACGCCAGTGTTGTCCGACGGCTTTCAGACATGGTAGCATGAGATAAAGAAGGCGGACAGGCCGGCGGCAAGGAGCAAGCAGCGTGCTTGAGACGACGTACACACGTACCCACGCACGCACGCACGCATCGCCCGGCTGATCAGTCCCATCCCTCTCTCTCTGTCTTACTCATTCTCGGTCAGCTGCTTGTGGCTCAGCGCTGGCTCCTGACCCTATCTTGAGGAAGAAGCAAAGGAGACCCTGCTTATGACTCATCTCTATCTGATCCGGCATGCGGAGGCACTGAACGCTGTTCAGCGACGTTTCGGTGACCTGGACCTCACTCCTCGGGGGATCAGGCAGGCCGAACGCCTGCGCGATCGCCTGGCTACAGGCGAGATCGCTGCCGATGTGCTGATCTCCAGTACCTTGCGCCGCGCCTATCAGACCGCTGAAATTATTGCGCCAGCTCTGGGCCTCCCTGTTATCCCTGATGACGAGGTGCAGGAGATGCGCGAGGGACAGGCCGCCGGCTTAAGCGAGGAGGAGTTTGTCGCGCGTTTCGGATTCCCCAATTTTGAAGAGAATCCTTTCCAGCCAGGCGCCCCGGAGGGCGAAAGCTGGCCGGAGTTCTTGCTCCGCGTCGGGCGCGCCCTTCAGCGCATTACCCATGAGTATGCAGGGAAAACGATCGTGGTTGTCTGCCACGGCGGCGTCATCGATGGTTCGTTTATCTACTTCTTCGGCCTCAATTCTTTTTCTTTACCATCTGTGCGCTTTCAAACAGAGAATACCTCTATTACACATTGGTACCACGGCACTTCGTTCCTACAGGAACGCGCCTGCTGGCATCTGCGTTCTTACAACGATACCTGCCATCTCCGCGATATGGAGTAAGCGACTCACTCAGGTGACTGCCTCCGCTGACTGCCTCCGCCCTGCCCGATGACGAGGCCGACCATCTGACTTACTGGCTGGCTGATCGGCTGGTTCGAGCGATCCTGGCCTGCTCCCGCCTGGATCACTGCCAGCCGATCGGCGGGCATGCTCGGGTACTTGGACCGTGTTGTAATGTAGTGGAAGAAAGGAAAGAGGCTCAATCGAGGCCATGCTGGGGTTCCCGGCGTCCAAGCGACCATCATGGACGAAGGGACGAAGGTAGTGTAGAGCAGAGCTGGCCTCGTTTGTTAACCAGCCTTAAAGCCTACTTAACAAATCCATAACATTGGCGCGCTACGATTCTGCTAGAACTGGTTTGAGTCGCGAACATGTCCCTGAAGCAAGGAGACACAACACATATGGTTGATGGCGGAGAGCCATCCCGGATTGTCGCCGTGGATAGTGCTATTGATGCGCGTAAATCTGTCTTACACACTCTTGACAACAGTAGCCTCTCGGGCTTCCACTGGAAAGCGATGATCACCTCTGGCATGGGCTTCTTCACGGATGCCTATGACCTGTTTATCATCGGTGTTGTCCTCGCAATCCTGACGCCCCTCTGGCACCTCGGCAATTTCGAAATTTCCCTCGTTGGCAGTACCTCGCTGATCGCAGCGGCCCTCGGCTCAATGATCTTCGGGCGTCTTGCCGACTTCGTGGGACGGCGCTCGATCTACGGCTTCACACTGCTGGTGCTGGCGGCAGGGGCCCTGGCTTCAGCGCTGGCGCCCAACGTCGTCTGGCTGATCATCTTCCGCTTTATCCTGGGCCTGGGGATCGGTGGCGATTACCCCCTCAGCGCAACGCTGATGAGCGAGTACGCCAATCGGCGCGATCGTGGTAAGCTGGTGACGATGGTCTTTGCGATGCAGGGGGTTGGTCTGATCCTGGGTCCCCTGGTGGCTATCGCGCTGCTGCTGGCCGGGCTGGACCACGATCTGACCTGGCGCATTATGCTGGCTCTGGGTGCTGTGCCCGCGCTGGCCACCTTCTATCTGCGTCGTCAAATCGCTGAGACGCCACGCTTTGCCTTGATGATGCAGGGCGACCTGGAGGCTGCTGCGGCAACGGTCGGTCGGGTGACGGGCCAGAATGGCCATGCTCACAACGGCGCTGGCTCCTCGCTCTGGACTCAACCGTCGGCTCAGAACACTCAATCTGAACCGGCCAAGAGCAAGAAACGCTCCTGGCTTCCGTTGCTCTGGCGCGCTCCATACCTGCGCTGGCTGATCGGTACCGCTGGCTCCTGGTTGCTGCTCGATATCGCTTACTATGGGACGACCATCTCTAGCCCGCTGGTGTTGAAGGCGCTCAATGCCCACTCCAGCCTGCTGCTCAACATGGTCTATACGCTGCTCATCTTCCTGGTGGCCGCTTTCCCCGGCTATATTCTAGCCGCGCTGACTATTGACCGCCTGGGGCGCAGGTGGATTCAGTGTGTGGGCTTTGCCATGATGGCCCTGGCCTACGGGCTGCTGGCGATTTTCCCGGCCTTGACCCAGCTCACCGTGCCCTTCTTGCTGGTCTACGGTGTGAGCTACTTCTTCACCGAGTTCGGCCCGAATGTGACCACCTTCGTCTATCCTGCTGAGATCTTCCCGGTGATGGTCCGCTCCACCGCCCACGGCATTGCGGCTGCCCTGGGCAAGGTGGGTGCCTTTATCGGGGCGTTGATCTTCCCCTTCCTGCTCAGTAGCTTCCATCTGCCGGGCGTGATGACCTTCACCGCCATTATCTCGGTGGCTGGCCTGGTCCTGACCTTGCTCACCCTCCCCGAACCCAGCGGTCGCTCGCTGGAAGAGATCTCGGGAGAGTATAAGCTGGTCGAGAGCGAGGCGCTTTCCTCCTCCGCTTCTTCCTCTCCTCTGCTCACTGAGAGGGTGGCCGTCGGTGAGCCGCTTGCGCGTTAAGGCTGGCCTTCTGCTGGCTGCCTGTCCACCGCGGGGCGGCTCCCGCAGCAACTGGCGAGGAACGTTAGCCAGCAACATGGCGCAGCACAATGACGGCGTGTACAATAGCTCCTGAGAGCGCGCCGTCTTTTTCTTTGCTCGCTGCCTGAGTATCCTGCCGGGACAGCGAGGCAAAGGGCCAGGAAGGGAGCCGGCGCCGAGGTCGGCTTGACTTATTCGGCCTGGAGGCCTTCGACGGCCAGCAGCCCAGCCCGCGGTGTGGCGGAAAACCAGGCCGGGTGAGGACAGAAAGGGGAAAGCTCTTGCCATGAATATTATCGATTTTTTCCGACTGGAGCAGCGTCGCCTTCACCAGTGGATGCGCAATAGTGTGAGCGATCTCAGTGTGGAGGAATGGCACTATCAGGGGCCGGGCCAGGCCACTACCATCGCCTTTCTACTCTGGCACTGTGTGCGCACGGAAGATAATATTTTGCGCTTCATTTTGCAAGGCCGGCAACCGATCTGGAACGAGGAGGAGTGGCATACGCGCCTGGGCTTGCCGCCGCGCGTGCAGGGCACTGGCATGAGCACGGAGGAGGCCCGGCAGTTTCGGATCGCTGACCCGGCTTTGTTTCTCCAATACGCGGCTCGCGTTTGGCAGGAGTTTGAAGACTATCTGGCGGCTGTCGAAGATGGCGGGGCTGAGTTGTCTGCACGCCTTGTGAAGGTCAAGCCTCTTGGCGAAATGCCGGCCATCCAGGCGATTGGCCAGGTCTGCCTGACGCATTGCTTTACTCACCTCGGAGAGATCGCTCACATTCGCGGCGAGCTGGGCAAGCAAGGGTTGCCCATCTGAGTTGAGGCAGCGGCCAGAGCGGCCTGGTGGCGAGCGCGGCGCTCTTCCCTCCTGCTCGCTATTCGACGCCGAGGTCCCACGCCTGTTGGAGATCGGCCCGCGAGTAGCACTGAAAGGCCATCAGGGTGTGGGTGCGGGTAATCGTCGGGATGGCAGTCATCTTCCCCGTCACCACCTCGGCCAGGTCCTCATAGCGGGGCAGGCGCAGCAGCGCCACCAGGTCATAGTCGCCGGTGACCGAATACACCTCGGCTACGCCGGCGATCTCCAGCAAGCGCTGCGCTGTCTCGTTGATTTGCCCTCGCTCAACGTTCATCAGCACCAGGGCCGTGATCATCGCTTTCCCTCCTTCTTCTTCTTGGAAAAAGCCTGCTTGCGCGTTAGTAGCATACCCCACTCATCCTAGAGCCAGACAGGTGCTGCCAGGGGCGAGTCAAGTGCAACCAGGGGTCACCTACTACCACCGCCTGTGCAGGCTGAGCGCCAGAGGAGCGGGTGAGCAGGGGAGGCAGATTCGATTCCTTTCCATTCCTTCCTCTTTTCATCCCATACTCGCTTGTTGCTGGCTGATCAGCCTGCGTCAGGCGCGTGCTCTCCCTCTGGCTCAGAGCTGGGGCCTGAGCCAGAGCCTGGCCATCCCTTCCATCTCCCTATGCCTGAAAGACGGGCGGTGGTGGGACAGTGGGTAGCTCCATACTTAGCCCGATGCCCTTGAGCTTCTTGCGGAGCGACTCAATGGCATAGCGTGGGGTCTGCCAGGGATCAAGGCGGGCTGCCAGGTACTGCGGGATTTCGCTCTCTGGAGGGGTAAGGCCCGCCAGGGCGGTTGGCAGATACTTCTGGACGGCAGCGTAGACGATCTGAGCCTGTTCGTGGTTCTGCTGGATCATATCGCGCAGAAACTTGACGCCGAAGAGCACATGGCGCGACTCGTCGCGGGCCACTGCGGTAAAGCCGGCACGGAAAGCGGGGAAAAGATTGAACTGCCGATAGGTCTCCAGGATGGAGCGCTGGCCGGCTAAAGCCATCGTGCCCTCAACGATGATATGGTAGAGCGTGACCCCTTCGATCAGATGGGCGAGCTGGCCCGGCTCCTGGCGGATGCGCTCGGCGATCGCAGCCAGCTCCTCGATCAGAATGGTCTGCAGATGCTTGTTCATATATCCGACAGCCACCTGCAAAGCGCCGTCGAGGCTATCCTCTTCCACGCCCAGCACCTCGCGAAAGAAGCGGTCAAAGAAGACCGTATGGCGGGCTTCGTCGACAAGCTGGGTGGTCAAGAAGAGCCGCATCTCCTCGTCAGGCATGGCCACCACGTAGGGGGCTAGAGTGTTGGTAACGCACTCTTCCCCTTTGAAGAAGGCCGAGAGGCCATACATACGGGCCTGCCGCTCCTCATGGGGCATAGCCTGCCACTGCTGGCGGTCATAGCTGAAATCCAGCTCCTGTGCCTGCCACTGCTGACGCTCCCAGCGATAGTAGAGCTCGCGGTAGCTGGGCAGGTGGACCAGTCCCTGATCGATGATATTGAGCACCGCATCGATCGGCGTCGCCTGCAGCTGGGCGAGGGGAGCAGTCTCCAACGGGTTGCTATGAGGGCTGTTGGACATAACGCCTCCTCAGCTCCTTCTTATCGATCTTGCCCACGAGGTTACGCGGCAGCGAATCAACAAACTCGATCTCGCTTGGCGTCTTGTAATTGGCCAGATATTCACGGCAGAAAGCTTTGAGGGCCTCGGCGTCAACCGGCTCGCGCGTGACCACGAAGGCCTTCACCTCCTCGCCCATGCGCTCGGAGGGGATGCCGACCACGGCGGACTCGATGACCGCGGGATGGCGGTTGAGCACTTCCTCAACATCGCGTGGATAGATGTTAAAGCCCCCGCGAATAATCAGGTCCTTCTTGCGCTCCACCACGTAGATGTAGCCGTCCTCGTCCATGCGTCCCATATCACCGGTATGGAGCCAGCCATTGCGCATGGCGGCTGCGGTCTCCTCGGGCAGATTGTAGTACTGTTGCATGACATTGGGGCCGCGGGCAATGATCTCGCCCACCTCGCCTACTGGCACGTCCTGGTCGTTCTCATCGACGATGCGGATCTCGACACCTGGCAGCGGCTTGCCGACCGAGCCTGGCTTGCGCGGCATCTCGCGATTGTGGCCTGTGAGGGCGGCGGTTGCTTCTGAGAGGCCATAGCCTTCGAGGATGTGACAACCGAACTTCTTTTCGAAGGCTTCCAGCACAGCCACTGGCAAGGGGGCCGAGCCGCTGACGCAGTACTGCAGGCTGCTGGTGTCGTACTTGTCGGCATCAGGGCTATGGAGCAGGGCCACGAACATGGCAGGCACGCCAGCGAAGCCGGAGACGCGATAGCGCTCGATCGCCGAGAAGACAGCGGTGGTATCGAAGCGTGGCAGCATGACGATGCGCGCGCCGTTGAGGTAAGCCACATTGGAAGCCACCAGGCCAAAAGCATGAGCCAGAGGGAGGATGGCCAGATGGGTTTCACCCTGGCTCTCGGCGGCGCTTGGGTCCTCATCGCCACCGACGCCGCGTCCGCTGACGGCGTTGGCCACCAGATTGCGGTGGGAGAGCATGACGCCCTTGGGGTGACCCGTAGTGCCGGAGGTATAGAGGATGACAGCGGTGTCATCGGGGCTCAGACTGATACCGGGCAGGTCGCTCAGGTAGTAGTCGGCGTAATCTAGGCCGCGGGCGAGGACATCCTGGTAAGCGTGGATCTGGGCCCTCCCCTCTGGAGGCGCGTTTCCTGCTCCAGCTGCTGCCGCGTCGCTGACACAAATGATCTGCTCCAGGGTAGGTACCTGGGCCAGAGTAGAGCTGTGGAGCGGGAGCAGGAGCGGGCTGGTGATCAGCAGGCGGGCCCCCGAGTTCTGGGCAATATAGTGCACCTCGGGGGGCTTCAGCAGAGGAAGAACGGGGATAACGATGGCGCCGGCACGCGCAATGGCCTGGTAGGAGATAATCACCTCGGGACAGTTCGGAATCATCACCATCACGCGGTCGCCAGGCTGTATGCCGAGCGCGCGCAGGCCGGCGGCCAGTTGCACGGCCTCGCGGGCGATTTCCACGTTGGTATAGCGGCGGGGCTCAGCCAGCTGGGGGTCCTCATAGACCAGGGCCTCGTAGGTGCCAAAGCGCTGGCAGTTGTAGATCGCCAGGTCGTACTGAAGCCGCAGGTCAGCGATGTCCCTGATGTTCCTGGCTTCGACCATGCGCAAACCTCCTTGTTAGTCGACCGATGGACAGTCACTCTTTTAGTTGGCGGACGGCAAAGAGATGACGGCTTCGCCACCCGTCACTCGCTCGCCGCGCTGGTTCTCGGCCCAACACTCGATGGTGATCAGCTCACGCCCATCAGCCTCGCGGCTACGCGCCGTCACTCGACCCCGACAGGTCAAAACGTCGCCCGGGCGCACCATGCTGGCAAAGCGCACCTTGAGGCGAGCGAGGAAAGCCTCGGGGTAAGAGGCGATCTGCTGCTCGATAAATTGGCCAAGGAAGGCCATGCTGAGCATCCCATGAGCGATGACCCCGTCAAGCCCGACGCGGCGCGCTGCCTCGTCGTCCAGGTGAATCGGGTTGTAATCGCCCGAAGCCTCAGCATAACGGTGGAGCTGTTCGCGGGTAACCGGCGGCTTCACCAGTGGGGGAAGTTCTGTGCCGATAGCTGCCTCGACAATGCTGCTAGTCATAGCCTGCCTTTCGTTGCACTGGGGAGAGTGGACTCGCTCCGTCCCTCCAGGGTGATCCTCGGCGATCGCCCCGGCTCTGACTGGGGAGTACTCACTCACGTACTGACGCGCTTGCGTAAGGATGCACTCTCACGCTCGCAGTTGGACATCTCTAAAATGCGGCAGCGGCAGCAACCGCTCTCGATAAAAACTGTAACATGATCAGGCCGCTTAGACAAGGGGCTGGGGCCGTGTGCCAGTGAAGCAGCCTGGCTTTCGCCATAGCAGGGCCTGTGGAGCAGGCAGAATGATGCGGACGTTCTTCGCCAGGCCGACTGGTCGGCAGGGAGCTGGCCGGGGTGCAGCGCGTTGGGACTCTCTCACCATGGTACGAGCTGGTTGCGCCACTCGCTCGGCGGCTCCTCGATGACCGCTGGCTGCCAGCCCGGCTCGCCGTAAAGAATATCTTCCTTCCAGCTGGGATTTTTTCGGCAAAAATGATAGCGGATGCGCCAGCGCTGGTTGATCCGTTGCTGCTCGTGATAGGCTGTCTCGACCCCTAGATGAAAGCTGAGCAGACGGGCATAGTAAGGCTGGAGGCGATACTCCAGATCGTCGGTGTTGAGGTCATGCTCTGTGAAAGTTAGCTCCAGGGTAAAAACATAGGGATAGCTCAAAACTTCTGGGGCCCGGTCTTCTTCGTCAAGATGGTGGATCATGACCAGCATACCTAACATTTCGAACTGGTAATAGAGCGCGTCGCGGGTCCGCTGCCGCTTGAAAGGAGGCAAGGAAAGAAGGGTACCGATCTCGCTGGCGAGTTGATGCAGAGATTTCTCTGTTTTGATGAAGACCTGGAAAGACATACAGATACTCCTTACAGGGGCGGAGATCCGAGGACAGTCGCGCCATCTGGGTGACAGACAACAGGTCTGATAGTGCTGTATGCCTCATCTTACTGCTCATGAGAGGGCCTGTCAATCTGTATCAAGCCAGTTCCATCTTTGCCTTGACAGCGGTGTGAGGCATCGGGTAGTCTTGAGGCAGACAGACAAGCAAGCAAAGCTGAGCCAGACAGACGATCGAGTTGCAGCCAGCGCAGGGTCGGCAGAAAGAGAGCAACGAAGGCTTGAGCTGTCTTTCCTGCGTCAGGCTGGTCCTGCCAGGCGGTTCTATCCTCATCTCGGGCCTGCTGCTGCCGTAGCCGAGAGCGGCTCGGCAATGTTCTCGTAGCGCCTTGCTTCCAGTCAGAGGGAGGTGGCCATGATTAAGCCTGAACCCAGCCCGCAGGACCTGCAGTATCTTGTTGCGCAGGCGGAGCTGGACGCGGACCAGTTACGGCGGGCCTATCGACAGCTCTGCCTGATTCGCTCCTTCGAAAATCTCATCGCCGATCGCTACTACATCGGCAAAGCGCCCGAGTTCAACATGGCGGCGGGACCAATCCGGGGTGAAATGCACCTGGCCGTTGGCCAGGAGGCGGTAGCGGTAGGGGTTTGCTCTCTGCTCGAGGAGAGTGACGCGGTGGTCAGTACCCATCGGCCTCACCATCACGCTTTGGCCAAAGGGGTCGAGCCAAAGAAGCTGGCGGCTGAAATCTTTGGCAAAGCCAGCGGCCTCTGCCACGGCAAGGGTGGCCATATGCATCTCTTCGACACAAGCAAGCACTTCTCCTGCAGCGGCATCGTGGGAGCCTCCTTTCCCCAGGCAGCGGGTGCCGCTTTTGCCTTCCGCAAGCTCGGTCAGCGCCAGGTAGCTGTTGCCTTCGCCGGCGAGGGGGCTGCCAATCATGGGACGTTTGCCGAGACGTTGAACGTGGCCGGCCTCTTCCAATTGCCCCTGGTGGTGGTCATCGAGGACAACCTCTACGCGGACTCGACGCCAAAGTGGGCCGCTCTCTCCACGGTTCACCACTTTCAGCGGGCCCAGAGCTTCAATGTCCCCTCCTATGTCGTCGATGGCATGGACCTCATCGATGTCTACCGCGTGGCCAAGCTGGTGATCGAGCGAGCGCGCAACGGCATGGGGCCAGCCCTCATTGAGGCGGTTTGCTATCGCTACCGCGGCCACTTTGAGGGAGATGCCGAGGAGTATCGGACGCGCGAGGAGGTTGAACGCTGGCGGGCTCTCGATCCCATTCCGCGCCTGGGTGAGCGCCTCAAGGTGCTTGGCTGGGCCGATGAGGCGACGCTCAACCGCCTGCGGGATGAAGCCCAGCAGGAGGCGGAAGCGGCAATCCAGTTTGCAGAGAGCAGTCCATTACCGGAGCCGCAGGAGGCTCTGAGGGGGGTCTTCCAATGAGAAAGCTCAAGGGGCTGGCTTTTGCCATTGCTGAGGCTATTGATCAAGAGATGGCTCACAACGAGCGCCTGGTGGTCTTGGGGGAAGATGTCACCTACTGGGGAGCCGTCTTCGGCTTTACGATGGGTCTTTTTCCGAAGTATGGGCGCGAGCGAGTGGTGGACACGCCGATCACCGAGCAGACCTTTATGGGGATGGCCGTCGGAGCGGCCTCGGTTGGCCTCCATCCGGTGGTCTCGCTGATGTTCGTCGATTTCTGCGGGGCTGGCTTCGACCAGATGTTTAACCACATGGCCAAAAACCACTACATGTCGGGGGGCCAGTTACCGATGCCCGTGACGGTCATCACCGCCATTGGCGGTGGTTATGGCGATGCCGCCCAGCATTCACAGGTCCTCTATGGTCTCTTCGCCCATCTGCCAGGCTTCAAGATCGTGGTGCCCGCCACGGCCTACGACGCCAAAGGTCTGACGGTACGCGCGCTGGCAGACCCCAATCCGGTCATTATCTTCGGCCACAAACTGCTAACGGGGCTGCCTTTCCTGCCGTTCGAGGGCGAAGAGGAGGAAGTGCCCGAGGAGCGCTACACCCTGGAATTTGGGCAGGCGGCTGTTCGCCGTCAGGGGCGGGACCTGACTATCGTCGCTGCTGGCCTGATGGTTCCTCGCAGCCTGCAAGCTGCCGAGCGGTTGGCGCAAGAAGGCATCTCAGCGGAGGTTATTGACCTGCGGACTTTGGTGCCGCTAGACGAGACCACGCTGGTCGCCTCGGCTCGTAAGACTGGCCGGGTGCTGATTGTGGACGAGGATTACATGAGCTACGGGCTGAGCGGTGAGGTGGCTTTCCGCATTCAGGCTGGCGCGCTTGGCTCTCTGAAGGCCCCAATCCAACGGCTGGCAGTGCCCGATGTGCCGATTCCCTTCTCAGAGCCCTTGGAGAGCGCTGTCATTCCCAGTGTCCAGCGCATCTACGAGGCCGCTCGTAGCCTCGTTGGGGTTCAGGCGCTCGCTTAAGTGAAGGTCAGGAGCACGGCGCGCATCGCTGACACTCGCCTGGGAACAGAAGGCAGACGAGGCTGATCGACGGCTGGTTGACTGGTTGCTGGTGGCCTCAGCCTCGCCTGCTGGAAGGGAGAGGGAAGCTTGCACCTCTCAGCTCCCCCTGCTATACTGAGCAAAAGCCGATGGGCAGGTCCCGTCAGCCAGGAGGCAGCCGTTTCTTGCGAGAGTGTAACCTGGTGAGAGGCTGGCCTGTCTGGCCCGACCTCCTGGTCCTGGCTGCGTCCCGCTTGTTGCCCCAAACGGCGGCAGCGGGTCGTCTGATCTGGTAGAGGGAGGGATGGCAGCGGCCATGAGCGGGCGGACTGACGCGGAGTAGAGTAAAGCAAGTAACAGGTAAAGAGCAACGAAACCGTATGGCTGCGAGACACAAACCCGGCCTGCCGGCTCTTCCACCGGTACAGGCCGGCCCTATTCTACATGCCACCCCACTGGTGGAGCGCTGGTTTTGGCACTACTGGCAGCGGTTAGGGCTGCCAGAGAGCGAGCTGGCACTGTTGGCCCTGACCCAGGATCGTCGTGAATATCAGTGCTGGACAGGCAAGCGACTCAATTTCATGGTGCTCGGCTGCTACTGCTACGTACAGCTCGGTGGGAAGATCAGTTCTTCGGTAGCCGATCGGGTCAGTCGCAAGCCGGGTCAGCCGGAGAGTGGGCGAGCCAGTCCAATGCTGCCGCTGCCGGGCTTCAGCGAAAGGGCAGTGTCTCGCTCAGCCTCTGCCGTAGGCGGGGAGGTAGCGCGCCATCGGCACTGCATTTTCATTGAACCGGATATGCAGCCGCGTTCCATCGAGGTCACGGTAGCGCATGAGCTGATCCACCTTGCTGACCGGGTGCGAGGTACTCCACGACGCCATCGTCATCACGGCTATGATTCCATCGCCGCCGACGAGGCCGCTATTACCGGCTATGATCTGGAAGAGCTGCGGCGGCTGCTTCACGAAGAGAGCGCCCGTCGCGAGCAGCTGCGACGGGCGCGAGCGCCTCTGCGTTACATCTATGTCTGTCCCAACTGCGGTAAGGAATACCCGCGAGCACGCCGCTACAGTCGTCCTGTTTCCTGCAGCCTCTGTGACAAAACCTATAACCCACGCTACCGACTCCTGCTAGCCCGTGAGCTGCTCTAAGAAGCACGAAGCGGAGCTGAGTTGTCTTGTCTGAGCTGGGTCAGGTGGACGACGGCAAACGGCAAAGCCGTCGGCGACCTACTTGGCGTAGCTGTGCAAGCTCGGCACCAGGAAACTCACCCCGTAGTAAGTAAAGAGCGTGGCAGCGAAGCCGATGACCAGCAGCCAGCCGATGCGCTTGCCGCGCCAGCCACGGATACCGCGGGCATGCAAATAGACGGCGTAGATCAACCAGGTGATCAGCGCTGAAGTTTCCTTGGGGTCCCAGCTCCAGAAATGGCCCCAGGCATAATTTGCCCAGTAGGCACCCAGGATCAGGTTGAGGGCCAGCAAGGGGAAGCCAATGATCACCGCCTTGTAGCCCAGCTCATCGGCAGCCTCTGCCGAGGGCAGCCAGGCGATTCGCTGACCACTTCCACCCTGGAGCAGGATAATCAGGCCGGTCCCGAAGGCCACGCTGAAGAGCGCATAGGCAAAGATAGCCATCGAGACGTGCAGCGTCAGAATGGGCTGGTCCTGCAGCGCTGGAATCAGCTGGGCCGAGCCAGTGATCAGATTGTAGGTGGTACCCACATAGATGGCGATGACCAGCGTCACCACCGAGAGCAGGCAAACGTAGAGACCCCAGGCGCGCACACGCTCGTGGAAACGCGCCTCGAATAGCAGATAGCTGAGCAGCAGAGCCGCCGTAAAGCTGACACTGAACTCGAAGAGATTGCTCCAGGGGGCGTGCCCCGTCACAATCGTACGCAGCACCTGCGAAAGGATCAGGGTCAGTGCCGCGAACCAGCCAACTGTCGTGCCGATGCGTCCAACGGCGATCAGGCTGCGGTTCAGCGGAATGGGTTGCTCTCCATCGGGCTGCTCGTTAAGAATGACTTCGCTGCGCACCAGGGTGGCAACCCCTCCCTCGCTACCGGCGGCAACAGCAGCTGCCCGCTTGCTGCCCTGTGCCAGCTTGCCTTTGCCGCGCTGGCGTTGCTCCTCGCTGGCGACCTGCCTGGCCAGGCGCGCGGTGCCGATGGTATACCAGAGATAGGCCGCCGTCATGACGCCGATCATACAGAGGCCAGTAGTAAAAAGATACTTGGACAGGGTCGCCAGTCCCTGCAGGGCCGCGGTGCCGCTACTGGCCGTCACCATGAAAAGCTGCATCACTAACCTCATTGATCATGTCATATCAGGACTGCCAGGCTCATTCTATTCGTCTCGCTTGCCACTCCTTTCGCGCATCAGAGGCGCGGAAGGAGGAGAGGTCAACGGAAGGTTTGGATCTGGTTATTAGAGATAGTAGCATAGCTGAGGAGGGGCGTCAAATGAAAGAGCGCGGTGCCGAGAATGCCTGACGTATCAGAAAGCGCGAGGCTGCTGGCTGGTAAAGGTCCTGGAAGAGGCAGGGAGTGCTATCGCTCTGCTTTCTATGAAGATGTGCCCACGAGGCGGTAGTCGTGTTGCAGCTCTTGCAGCCAGGCGATGAGGGCGCGTGTCTGATGAATGCGGCTGCGTAGCACCACTCGGTCGAAGAAGGTCAGATCCTGAGCGGGCGCGAGTTGTTCCTGGCCCCCCTGCAACCCTTCGAGGTGGCGCAGGAATTCCTGGCAGGCAGCAATCTGGCGCTCGATCAGGGGCGGCATCTCGGTGGGGAGCACGTGCCGGATAAAGTAGAGCTTCAGCAAGAACAGGATGCGGATATCGCGCGGGCGCTCGACCGGTTCCGTCAACCAATGCCGAAAGGAGTCTCTGCCAGCAGGAGTCAGATGAAAGACTTTCCGTGGCGGACGCGAGCCTTGCGGCTCCAGCTGCGCAACAATGTAGTTGAGCCGCTCCAGCTTCTTGAGGAACGCATACATCTGGCTCATTTCCAGATGGACAATCTGGCCCAGGGTACCACCCTGGAAATGCTGGAACATCTCGTAGCCATGCATGGGGCGCGCCTCCAGCAGCCCCAGAATGGCATATTCGGCAGGCTCGCTGACGTGCATACACCGCTCCTCTCGTGCAACAACCCGGCTCCTGGCTGGCGCGGTCTGTGCTCTCATTATAGTCTACTCATAGAGACGCAGCAAGCCACCTCCGTAGCAAAGGACAACCCAACGGCAGCGACCTGCAGGCAGGAAGGAAGAGAGGAAGAGGGGACTGAGGGTCAGGGCAACGTTGCGCCAGTGAGGAGAGGGTGTTTTTCTTCGTCTGACCTGCTGGCCTTATTGCTGGGGGAGACCTGAGCGCGGACCTGGATGTCGATGGCGGCGCCGCCAGTGCTTGCGGCCCAGGCGCCAGGCGAGCCAGCTGATCGCGATGCCCGCCAGCAGCAAGCCGACGGCCCAGCCGCTTCCCTTGAGCAGCTGACTCAGCAGGGCGTACTCGCTGGCCAGCCAGTAGCCGAGGCCGCAGTAAAGCAGGCTCCACAGGCCGGCTGCAAGCAGTTCCCAGAGCAAGAAGCGCCGATAGCGCATGGCCAGCATTCCCGCGCTAAGAGCGGTCAGCGAGCGCATATGACCGACCAGATGAGAGAAGAGAATGGCCTTCCCACCGTGACGTTGCAGCCAGCGGCGGGCCAGGCGCAGGCGGGCGGTCAGTCGCCAGCGTCGATCAAGGTGGGCGGGCAGATGATGGAGCAAGGTCTGGGCGAGTAGCAGGCGCCCAATCAGATAATCGCAGTGATAGCCGAGCACGGTGCCCAGCCAGACGCAGAGGAAAACGCCCACGATATCGAGCTGGCCTTGTCGCGCCAGAAAGGCCGCCAGCAAAGCCAGAGAACCACCCGGCAAGAGGAGGCCCAGGAGGGCCGTATTCTCGGTGAAGGCGCCCAGCAGGGCCGCAGCATAGCCATACTGCTCATAGAATTGCTCTAGCCGGGCCAGCACCCTATCGCTGAGATCGTTCATCGGGCTTTTTCCGCAACAAGGCCTCATCCCGGGTCCGAGCCGGGCCGGTAGCCGATGGTTGAGATTCTACGGGTGCCCCCGACGGTGCAGAGGAAAGGGAACGTGGTGGTTGCCGACGGGCGCGCAGGCGCAATGCGATATCGACGGCCAGCACCAGGCCCAGACAGAAGGCATAGACCACATACTCGCTCCACCAGACCTGCTTCAGGAATGGCCCCAGGCGGAGATCGCTCAAGATCATATGGCCCGCCGTCCAACCGAGGACCAGCGCAGCCACATCCAGTAACCAGGGCAAGCGCCCGATCAGCTCGGCGACCAGAGCGCTCCCGAAAAGCAGAATAAGCAAGCTGAGCAGAATGCCTGCCGCCAGCAAGAGCAAATTGCCGTGGGCCAAAGCGCCAACAGCGATCACATTGTCCAGGCTCATCGTGGCATCGGCGATCATGATGGTCAGCAGGGCCTGCCATAGCGAGGGGCCGCCCTCCCTGGATCTTCCACTGGCCTGGGTGGCACCATCGGCGCCAGCTGACTGGGCGCTCTCGGGATGATTGATGCGCTCCATCAGCAGATGAATCGCGATGTAGAGAAGTACCGCTCCTCCGAACGCCTGCAGAAGCGGAAGTGTTAGCAGCAGCGTTGCCACGATCGCAAAGAGAATGCGCAAGACCACCGCGCCGCCGCCTCCGATGAGAATCGCCAGCCAGCGCTCTCGTCGTGGTAACCGGGCTGCAGCCGCGCCGATGACCAGGGCGTTATCGCCGCTGAGCACCAGATCGACCAGAACAATGCCGCCAATAGCCCCAAGTAATTCCAGCACCGTCTCTCTCTTTCCCCTCCTCCTGGCTGATATCGTCCCTCGCCTGCTTCCACGCCTGGACTGAGCGGTTCCCTTCCTGGGCTGTGGCAGACACGCTAAGAGAGGGCCGGCTCAGGCGGCGAAGTTTCCGCGGCGAGGTTCCTAGTGAAAGTACGGTGGACGCGCGCCACGAGTTATCAGCAATCCTACTGACAGCGGCGCAAAGGCAGATGTTACCTGAAAGTGGTGATCCTCTTCCCTTGTAATCGAGGGTCTCAACTGGCATTTTTAGCCGGTCTATGGTATGCTCTCTAGTGCTAAGACAAGTGCAGGTAGCTGTCAGTCAACCCATCGCTGCAGCAGAGCATGCAGTTACTTCTTGCATCCGGGCGCAGTGCTGTGTTACAATATCCGCATCTTTGTATTGCAAGACACGAACAAAAGTTCTAAGGGGCCTGTGCATGGCTAACGGGAGCAGCTACGGACGCAACAGCCGATCAGAGGATCAGCCAGTTTTATTTGTTCCCCCGCGGCGCAGGGCGACGCGCATCCTGCCAGCGGAGGGAAGCGGAGTGACGGAGCCGCCGCGTGTGAGAGGGCGGGCCTCCTCGTCGATCCCCGTGACCACCATTGAATTGCCGGAGAGTCGTCCTTCGGCGGGGGGATTCCTCGGGGCGCACAGGCACTGGCTGGGACCATTTTTGCTATGTCTGGGCACCGTTGTTCTCGGTCTCCTGGTCATGCTGAGCGCCGCCATTTACGAGCGGGGCGCCCATCTCGACCTGGTAACGGTGCCTGGCCAGGTCTATCCCGTGCAGATTGGCGGCTCTTTCGATGCCTTCAACACCTGGGAAACCAGCACTGGCCCACTGCCACCCAAACAAAGTATCCCCACCCATCCCGGTCCCTACTCGGTCCTGGGGAAGCCGACAATCACTGTCGACTTCATTAATAAGGTCCTTGCCGCTTATCACTCGCCGGCGGCTGGTAAAGGGCAGGCGCTCTATAACTATGGCGTACAGTATGGCATTGATCCGGTCTACGCGCTCGCCTTCTTTATGCATGAAAGCTCGTTTGGCACCCAGGGAGTGGCGCGTGAAACGAAGTCGCTCGGCAACCTCCGCTGTATTCCCACTCGTCCCTGTACCAGTCCTGACGGGCATGGTTTCGCTATTATGTACAGTTGGGAAGATGGCTTTCTCCAGTGGTACAAGCTAATTCGCAATCTCTATGTGGCCCAGTGGGGGCTGGTGACCATCGAGCAGATCATTCCAAAGTATGCTCCTGCAGCCGATCACAACGATGAGAAGGCTTATATTCGAGCAGTTGAGCATGCCGTCGATACCTGGCGTGCTGGCAGCATCTATGTGACCTGAAGCGTAGCCATCTGGCTGGCCTGGCTGCTTACCTCGCCGACCTGCCTGGCGGGGGCGGCCTGGGAAGTCTGCTCGGCCTGCCCTTTCCCTTGCCCAGAATGAGCAGGCTGAGCAGAGCGCCAAGGCAGGCTGAGCGCAGCTCACCCAACCCGCTTGCGCAGAGAGAGAACCTTATTTCCTCCCCAGTTTGGCCATCACTGCGCGGGTCAGCAAATGGATCTCCTCCACCCGCAGTATGAGAATGCAGGCAAGATAGACGGCGGCGGCCACTCCCCCGGCGATCACTACTGTCAGCAATGCGCCCAGGGTCGTCGCCTCTGAAAAGAAAGGCAGGTGCCCCAGACCGATTTGAAGCAGCCAGGCGACAAGGCTCATGACGGCGGCGGCCAGCAGGATCTTGCCCAGCGCTGGCAGGGTTGTGCGCAGGTGCAAAGAGCCGTGTTGTACTCGCCAGATCAGGAGCAGGATCAGGGCATGTGAGGAATTTTGGACGGTATTGGCGAGGGCCAGGGCGGGCATGCCAATGGTGCTGTAGCCTGGCAGAGCCACGGCCAGATAGCCCAGGATGGTGATGAAGCCCACGGCCACCGGCACAATGGTATTTTTGCGTGCAAAGAAGGCGGCCATCAGGAGCTGGTCAACGGCCACAAAGGGCAGCTGGTAGGCGTAGTTTTGCAGGGCCGTCGCCGCCAGGATAGTATCGTGCTGCGTATAGCGACCGTGGCGATAGATCAGGTCGCAGATCGGCTGGCGCAGAATGATCAGTCCCAGGGCTGCCGGAATCATCACTAGCAATCCCAGGCGGATACCGGCCATCAGGGTCTCTTTAAACTGTTCCTCCTCGCCGGCGTTCGCCTGGACCGAGAGCAGCGGCAGAATCGAGAAGGCCAGGGCCGAGGCCACCAGCCCAATGGGAAACTGCAGCAGGCGGGTGGCATTCTGCAGGGCGGTAACGTTGGCCGCGCCGTCGCCGGGAGTGAGCGAGGCCAGATGCAGATCAAAGTTGGCGAGCAGCACGTTGAGGACGAAATAGCTGACAGCCACCGGGGCATAGAGCTTGAGGATGCGCGGGATGCCGGGATGGCGCAGCTGAAAGGTGAAGAGGTAGCCCAGCTTCTGCCGCCGTATCCCTGGCAAGAGCAGGAGAATCTCGCCGGCGGCCCCCAGTAGCACACCGCAGGCAATCCCATACTGGCCAAAGTGCTGCTCGCCTACCAGCGCCCCAACGATGACGCCGATGATGATGCCAATGTGAAAGGCGGCGGTTGCAAAGGCGGGCCAGCCGAATTCACGGAGGGTATAAAGGGCTGCCAGCAGGACTGAGAATGGCCCGAGGCCAACCAGCGAGAAAAAGATGATCTGCGAGTAATGCAGCGTCAGCGTTTTCTCAGCCCCTGTATAGCCCTGGGCAATGAAATTTACGAAGAAAGGAGCGAGCAGGGCGTAGCCTGTGGCTATCAGGAGCATGAGGAGCGTGACGACATTCACCAGGGTGAAAACCAGCTCGCGAAATTCCTGGCGTTTCTCGGGCGCGACATAGTCGCTGAAGGTAGGGATGAGGGCCTTATCGACCGAGCCGTTAATGACGAAATCATAGAAGGTTTGCATGGAGACGCTGGCGGCCAGAAATGGCCCAGCGACGCTCTTACCGAGGGCCGCGATGACAATCTGGCGCACCATGCCCATGATGCTGCTGCCCAGGTTGCCGAGCATGACCAGCGAGGCCCCACGGGCAACCTGGCCGTGGGGGCTGGAGGGGGCCGTCGGCTCAGCGGTGGCTGCCGACGCCGTCTCTCTCTTCTCCTCCACGCCCTCGACTGGCAGCGGTAGCTCTCCTTCCGCCGCGGGCGCCCCGACGGTGATCAGCGGCAACGGACCAGAGGGATGCTCCGGCGCTGGTGATCCCTCCGCCGCTGTGTCTGCATGAGTCGGATGTTGTGCTTCGTAGTCTGCCATAGGCTGGATCGATCCTATCTCCGTGCGATATGAAGCCTGCCTGGCTATTCGGCGGGCGGGCCGTCAAGCGCTCTCCAAGACAACTGGTCGACGTGAGTGGTGAGCGGCAATGCGGGCGGAACGTCCCTGATCTGAGTGCTTCCTGCCGGGGAAGCACGTCCGTGAAAGGCGCATTGACCAGCCGACCAACCGACCAACCAACCGACCAACCAGCCAGCCAGGCTGCTAAGAGGTCATGGCAGGCGCTTGA